>NZ_JBFRRH010000008.1:0-57535 GCF_041472995.1 Vibrio sp. 10N.261.46.A3
CCACTCCGCCACTTATTAGAGAAGCCCTGCTAGAAATAGCAGGGCTTTTTTACATTTGAAGAAAAGTGTTTTGCTTATAGGTTGTATGAGTGTTGTAAAGGCACCGAGCCCCTGCACTTTATGTTATTCCGGCACATATTAGAAAGCCTAGCCTGACGACTAGGCTTTCTTCGTTTCCGGTATCTGAATTTAGTATTCGTCTTCGAGTTTTGGACAAGCGTTGTCCGTTCGTTGATCTCGAGCTCTCATATTCCGACACTTATTATCAAGCTTTGCTCTTTCTAACAGCACTTGAATACGTTAGTTGATATTTGTCGGCTATTGATTCGATGATTAACTTTTCCAGAACGTCTCGAGAGCTCTATTTCCTACTACTTTGAACTGGCTGATAAAGATGCCTCGTTTTTAATAACAAGATTTTGTTGGTCGGTAACTCTTGCTATATCCCTTCTACTTAATAGATGAATCTACAGGCAGTTACGTGAACTCCCCGGTTATAACGGTTTATAGTTGGAACATTGATGGCTATTTAATTGTTAATTCAGTGTGACTTTAAGTGGGTATCTGTCTGCGGGTAAATATCTTTAAACGCCTTCTCTCAAGGTGATCTCCATTTACTCTTGAGCTTCTAGGTGTCACTTTTCTCTATGACTCCTCTCGAACCTCTTATAAGGACTTGTTTATAAGAATGGTAAAACTACGTACAGACACAATTAAAGTCGTTCTCCGTCTGTTTGAGAAGCTCAGTTGAGCAATTTCATGGTTAGTTGGTTTGTTAGCATTGGGTGGGTAAGGGTCTGAGGCGTTTGGTTTATAGCTATTGTAGAAGTTATTTATGGATAAGTAACAGATACAAAAAAGCCGATGCTAGACATCGGCTTAGTTTGAATCGCTTAGACTTAAGCGGGTTGAACTAGAGCGAGCGCTTTGCGAGAAACCTCGTGAGCTGCTTTCGTTAAGTTTTGCTTCTCTAGTGCGTCAGATAGGTATCCGTAATCTGAAACATTTGAGCGAAGTGCTAGGGCTTTTTCGAAGTGGCTTTGTGCTTCCGCCCACTTCTGCTCTCTTAAGTAGAACTGAGCCAGCGCGCTGTGTGCTTCTGCATTATCACTGTCTTTACTGATTGCACGTTCTAGCATGATCACTACTGGGTGGTGATCGGCTAGGTTCAGCTCTGGAAGCAACATGTAGAGTTCATTTGACCCACTCTTTGCAATGTTCTCTTTGATCACAGTGAAGGCTTCTGAATCAGCTTTACGCGCGATAAGTTGCTTCACAAAGCAGGATACAAGATGCGAACTTTGTTTCTGCTTTCTTGAAAGCTTGTTCCAATGGCTGATTAAACCTTCGCTACCTTGCTGTTGTGCCACATCATGAAGTAGTCCACATTGTGCTTTCTGTTCTAATTCACGTTGCTCATCAGCTGTTAGAAGTTTGTTCTTAACTAATTTAGGCGTTAGCTCTAGCAATGGCTGCCATAACTTCAGTTGCAAGTAAGTGGCTTTTAACAGGCCAAGTACAGCAGTGTTATTAGGGTATGTGCCTTTTAAAGTAGAAAGCGTATCGAATGCAGCTTCGTAGTTTGACTCACTGATTTGCTGTTTAGCTTTTGTTAGCTCAACCGCCAGTAGAGAGTCGTCCTGTTGGCTAGCAAGCTCGATGTACTTATCTCGCTCACTTGTATTACCTTGTTCGTGTGCCGCTTGAGAAGCGACTAAATAACAAAGTAGAGGCATGTCGTGATGGTTAGCCCAACGAGTTACTTTCTTCTCAGCGCCTTTCCAGTCACCTTCAAGTAGCTTGATAATGCCTTCATTGGTATAACGACGAGAGCGTTTCAGCTTACGAACACTGAACCAGTTCCAAGTTGTCGAGCTTGCGTACATAAGCTTTTTAAATAGGTACTCTAAGCCGAATAGGGCCGCTAGAAGAGCAATGACAAAGATAACCAGTGTAGTTACGCTCATCTCAATGGTCTTATTGGCAATTGAGATCAGAACGTAGCCTTGTTGACCAGAGAACTGAGTTCCAACAATTAACCCAGCACCTAGAACGAGAAAAAGAAAAATCCAACGAATCATTATTTTTCCTCCGTGGTCATAACGGTGACTTCACGACGTAGGCGCTCACGTATTACATCTGACAACTCATTTTGAGACTCAAGCTTTACAGGGTATTTCACAGAGATATTCTGTTCACTTAACTGTTTAATCGCTTTCTCAAATTCAATCACTGAGTTGTTATCTTGATTTAGGTACGCTTTCGACCACTCGCTAGCGGTATTAAGAGCTGCGCTATAGAGTTCACCTTGCTCTTTGTAGACGGCGCGAATCGCGGTTTCTAATTTACCTTTGATGTTTTCACGCAGGTAGAAGTGCTGTTCTGGTGATAGTAGAGGGATAACTTCGCCATCACGACTGCGGAATGTGATGAAGTTTTCTGAGAAGTCTTTCATCGACGTCATCAGGTTGTTCTGCCAATCATTAAGATCTTGCGATACCGCTTTTTTCTCAACAGCCGCAGCTTCTGGAAGAATCGCATTGGCAAGCGGCAGTGTATCGACTTGCTGTTGCAAGCTTGTGATACGCAGAACTAAGCCGTCACGGTCGATCAGAGGAATGGTACGAAGCTTGGTAATGTCATTGGTCATTGATTGACGCAGTGACACTAAGCTCGGGTCATTCAGTGCTGCGATACGTTGATCGGCACTTTCCATTAACTTGGTTGCACTAACGGCATCATGCTCTAGGAACAGTTTACGTCCTGCTAGTTTCACAAGGTAATCGGCTTCGGCAAGTAACCAGTCATTCGGGCGGCGACCTTTCACGTCAGCGACTGCTAACTGCAGGCTTTGAATGCTCTTCTGCTGTTGAGACTGTACGACCTGAGTTTTCTCCACCGCGTGTGACGCTTCTTGGATAGTCTCTTGCTTGATGGTTTGTAGATCTTTATTTACTGCAGATTGGGTATTTTGCAGTTGTGCTTGAAGAGCAGCGATTTGAGCCGAGTATTCAGCGCTCTTTTGCTGCATTTGAAATGCGATACCGCCACTGAAGATAATTGAAATAGCGATCGCAATAGCGCCTAGTTTGACACCGCGCTTACCTTGCTTTTCTGCTTTCTCAATTTGCTCTTGATGCTCAGCTTTAGGCTGCTCATTTTTAGCGGTATTTGACGCAGAGGCATCAAGCTTCTGTTCAGGCTGTTTTGTCTCTGTAGAGTCAGCTTTTTCGTTTTCAACAACTACTGGCTGAGTATCTTGTTTCTTTTCAGGTTCAATATGCTCATTATTTTTTTTGCTTGTCATGCTTATTTCCTGTTTCTAGCTAGGGCCGGAGAGCAGCCAGTAATATTTGGTTCGTAGCACTGTGAGTATTGGTAACGTTCGAGAAGCCGAGTTGTTGTGCTCGTTCTACAATGCGCTGGCTTGGGACAAATAGATGTCTTGTTGAAAGCCAAGCCAAATACTCATCAGGGGTAATTGAGCAGAGATACTCCAATTGTTCCTGACTAGTGATGACAACTTTGGACGTTTTTTTGTTTATCCATGTTTGATAGGTATTGTGGTCGCTAATGGGAATATATTCTCTACGGTAGGTCTCACAATAAGAGACTTGTGCACCTCGATTGAGTAGAGAATCTCGAATGAGCTCACGCCCACCATTACCACGTAGTATCAAAATGGACTTATTTTCTACGCCATTAAGTTCAGTAAGTTTAAGAAGATGTTCACTATCACTAACTTGAGGGTAGTTTACTTTTTGTTTACAGGCTTTGCTTAAAACGTGCGCAGTTTTTTGACCAACGCCAAGATAAAGCGGCGAAGTGGGCCAAATGGACGAGGTTTTCGAAAGGATGTTTTGGGCAGCAGTCACGGCGTGGTGACTGACTGCAATAATGATATCGCTGTTATTAAGCTGGGTGCTTAAATCCGCAGAGTTGGGATTATCCACGATACGAATCAGCGGATGATGGATTGCTTGAATCCCTTCATCCGCTAGTTGTTGGCAAAGCGATTGTCCCTCTGAACCAGGACGAGTCACCAACACTGTCATGATTATTCTTGGTCAGCGTAGAGCTTGGTTAGGATTTCTCTTGCACCATCATCCAGCAATTGATTTGCCAGAGTCACGCCAAGTGCTTCTGCATCTTTACGAGGGCCAGAGATCTCACCACGAACCATCTTAGAACCGTCCGGTTCACCAACTAATGCACGTAGCCAGATGTTGTCGCCATCTAATAGTGAATAGCTACCGATAGGCACCTGGCAACCACCTTCTAGAGTAAGGTTCATTGCACGCTCGCAAAGTACGCGATCAGCTGTGTCTTTATGATTCAGCGGCTCAAGAAGCTTGATTAGACGTTCATCATCTAGACGGCACTCAATACCAACAGCGCCTTGGCCAACAGCAGGTAGAGACTGTTCTGGCTCGATGAAACTACGAATACGCTCTTCTAGCTCTAGGCGCTTAAGGCCTGCAGCAGCCAGCACGATCGCATCGTATTGACCATCATCGAGTTTACCTAGACGAGTACCGACGTTGCCGCGCAGCTCTTTGATGATGAGGTCAGGGCGGTATTCTAACAATTGGCATTGGCGACGCAGGCTACATGTACCTACGACAGCACCTTGTGGGAGTTCGTCGATGTTGTTGTAAGTGTTTGATACGAAAGCGTCACGCGGATCTTCGCGCTCACAAATCGTTACCAAACCTAGACCTTCAGGAAAGTCGACAGGTACATCTTTCATTGAGTGAACGGCTAGGTCAGCACGACCTTCTAGCATTGCTACTTCAAGTTCTTTAACGAACAACCCTTTACCACCCACTTTAGCAAGCGGAGTATCGAGGATGATGTCACCTTTGGTCACCATAGTTACCAACTCAACCTCTAAACCAGGGTGAGCAGCTTGCAGTGCATCCCTTACAAAGTATGCCTGCCAAAGGGCAAGAGGGCTTTTTCTGGTCGCGATACGGATTGGTGCTGAATTTGTCATGGTGTTTCCGATATAGGTTCTGTAATAGCCTAATCCTACCATTATGAGGCGAGAATTCTTACTGTTTGATCATTCCATACTTTGATAGCTGAGAGATTTTCATGAGTTCACCAAAATAGTGTGATTGGTATCTCATTTGAAACATGGGCTATTATTAGAAATAGTCAATAAAGAGGACACTACGGCGCCGTGAGTTTAACTTTCTGTCATCAAGGTATTGACCAGTATGACGGGTTCCTTTGCTTTACCATTAAGGGTAAAAGTGTTAAATTGATCACGTTTTGTTGCTCCTTTCGTTCAGTAACTAAACAGAACTGCACTTAACCTCAAACCAAGGACTTACCTTGCAGGCTTACACTCAAACTTTGATTCAACGATTAGACAATCTAAATCAGCAGCGCATTGATCGTGCGTTGGCGTTGATGAATGTGCAAGGCCAGCGAGTATTCAACCTTATTCCCGCACTGCTTCACTTCAATCACCCGATGATGCCTGGTTATTATGACCAACAAGTTCCTTTTGGAATTCGTAGCTTCACGCTTAATGAATTCCAAAAGCAATTTGTCTCTGATACCGAATTAACGCTGGGTGGAAAACTCACCGAGGCTGATGAACCTGCAATCCTTGGTTTGTACACCATGGGCAGTACTTCTTCTATTGGTCAAAGCACTTCAAGTGATCTTGATATCTGGGTGTGTGTTTCCCCGGATATGGATGGCGCATCTCGCGATAGCCTAACCAACAAGTGTCTCTTGATTACCGATTGGGCTGAAACCTTAGGGGTTGAAGCGAACTTCTTCTTGATGGATGAAGAGCGTTTCCGTTCGAATCATTCAGAAGAGATGACAGGCGATAACTGTGGTTCTTCACAGCATTTATTACTGCTTGATGAGTTCTATCGCTCTGCGGTTCGTTTGGCTGGTCAACGTTTGTTGTGGCAAATCATTCCGCCAGAAATGGAAGAGTGTTACGACGAGTATGTTCAAGGCTTGTGTCAGGATGGCTATCTTGATTGCTCGCAGTGGATCGATTTCGGCAAGCTGAATCGCATTCCCGCTGAAGAGTACTTTGGTTCAAACCTGTGGCAGCTCTATAAGAGTATCGACTCACCGTATAAATCGGTTTTGAAGGCGATCCTGTTAGAAGCCTATTCATGGGAATACCCAAACACCCAACTGCTTAGTATTGATACCAAGCGTCGCTTCTTCGCGGATGAACCGGATCTGTATGGCATGGATAGCTACTATCTGATGCTTGAGAAGGTAACGCGCTATCTAGAACGCATTAACGACCACACTCGATTGGACCTGGTGAGACGCTGTTTCTATCTTAAGACCCACGAGAAATTGTCACGAGATGCGGGCATTGGCTCTGTTGCGTGGCGTCGTGAAGCCTTAACCGAGATGACTAAGTCTTGGAATTGGGGACATGAAACCATTGCTGAGCTCGATAACCGCCGTAACTGGAAGGTTGAGCAGGTTAAAGTGGTGCACCATGCACTGCTTGATGCCTTGATGCTGAGTTACCGTAATCTGATTCAATTTGCGCGTCGTAACGACATCACTTCGGCAATCAGTCCACAAGATATCAGCATCTTGGCACGTAAGCTTTACGCTGCGTTTGAGGTGTTGCCGGGTAAAGTGACGCTATTGAACCCGCAAATCTCTCCGGACCTGCACGAACCAGATTTGAGCTTCATCGAAGTTCGTCAGGGTCAGTCGAATAAAGCCGGTTGGTACTTGTATAAGCAGCCACTGGTTGCACACCGCATTCTTGGTCAGCCTTCTCTTGAACACCATGAGTACTTGAGTAAGTTGGTAGCATGGTCGTTTTTTAATGGCTTGATTACCGAGTCGACGCGTTTGCACTCTGTGGTTCGTGACGCTCACATTGATATCGATAAGTTCTATCAAATGGTGAGCGACCTGCGTAATACGTTTTCTTTGCGTAAACGTCGCCCGAGTATGCAAGCACTGGCGAGCCCGTGTGAGATAAGCCAACTGGCGATGTTCATCAATTTTGAAAATGACCCGACGTCTGAATTAAGTGGTCGTGCATTAAAAGTGGATCTTAAGAACGCCGATATATTCAGCTTTGGTGAAGAAGGTAAGAGCTTAGTCGGCAGTGTTGACTTGGTTTATCGTAACTCTTGGCATGAAGTACGTACGCTGCACTTCCAAGGTGATACGGCAATGCTGGATGCGCTGAAGACGGTACTTGGCAAAATGCACCAAGATGCGCTGCCGCCAGAGTCGGTTGATGTGTTCTGTTACAGCAAAAACCTGCGTGGTGTGATGCGTAACATGGTGTATCAACTGCTTGCTGAGTGTATCGACTTGCGATTGAAACCGATTGAACCCGAGAAGCGCCGCCGTTTTAAGGCGATTCGTTTAGCGAATAAGATGTTTGGCCTATTCTTCGAACGTCGTGGTGTGTCGGTGCAGATGTTGGAAAACTCGGTCGATTTCTACCGTAGCATCTCAACCAACAAGCTGAAGGGCTCACCTTTACTGATGCTCGATAAAGAGCAAGAGTATCAGCTGCCAGAAGTGGTGGATGGTTTTGCGAGTGAGGGCTTGATTCAGTTCTTCTTCGAAGATACCGACAAGGGCTTCAATATTTATGTATTGGACGAATCGAATCAAGTTGAGGTGTATCACCAATACAGCGGTGAAAAAGATGAGATGATCGCGAGCGTGAATTCTTTCTACACGTCGGTAAAAGATGAGTCGAAGATGTCGTCTAAGTTGATTAACTTTAATTTACCTCAGTACTACCAAATCGTTCATCCTGAAGAGGGCAATTCTTACGTTGTGCCTTATCGTAATGATGCAACTTTAGCTTCTCGGAGCTCAAAGATAGTTAACATCTAGTCTTACTAAGACTGATTGATATTAAAAAAGGAGTGATTGATTCACTCCTTTTTAGTTTTGCTTACAAATGATTAGACCCAATCGATCGCTTCACCTGCGTGCTTCACGCATTCTTCTTTAACCATCTCAAACAGCTCCATGCCCGTCTTTGAACATGTCCACTTGTCGTCAACTAGTTTGAAGTGAAAGCCACCAGATTTAGACGCTAACCAGATTTCTTTCATTGGTTCTTGGCGGTTAATGATGATTTGGCTGCGGTTCTCAAACTCCAGCGTCATCACGTTACCAGTCACTTCGTAATCAATATCTGCCTCTGATTCATCGATAGCTTCTTCGATGTTTTGCATCTGTATATCGACCAGCTGATGAAATTCAGTCTCGTTCATCCTTTCTATCCTATTGCTTTTCCTGAGTGTGGTGCGATTATAGGGGGCATTGAGTTAATAATCACGATATGCAAAATGAAAAAATTAATTACTGCTCTATTTATGCTGTCCGTTATTGGACTTTCTGGTTGTGGTCAAACGGGTCCTTTGTACGATCCTGATGAAGTTCAGCAAACCGAACAATCACAATAAGTGAAAACACGCAGAAATCGTTATTTATAAGGGATAAGAACTTTGGATTACTTCAACTATCAGGAAGATGGCCAGCTTTGGGCTGAGGACGTCGCACTTTCACAACTAGCAGAGCAATATGGTACACCGCTGTATGTATATTCTCGTGCAACATTAGAACGCCACTGGAATGCGTTTGACTCATCGGTTGGTGAGCATCCGCACTTGGTGTGTTATGCCGTTAAAGCTAACTCGAACCTTGGCGTGTTGAATACTTTGGCTCGCTTGGGCTCTGGTTTCGATATCGTTTCTGGCGGTGAGCTAGAGCGTGTGGTTGCTGCCGGTGGCGACCCAGCAAAAGTTGTATTCTCTGGTGTCGGTAAAACAGCCGCTGAAATGAAGCGTGCGCTTGAGTTGAACATTAAGTGTTTCAACGTAGAGTCTGAGCCAGAACTAGAGCGACTGAATAAAGTGGCTGGTGAGCTTGGTGTTAAAGCGCCGATTTCACTGCGTATCAACCCAGACGTTGATGCCAACACTCACCCTTATATCTCTACTGGTCTGCGTGATAACAAGTTTGGTATTGCTTTCGACCGCGCTCCTGCCGTTTATGAGTTTGCAAAAACACTCGATAACTTGTCTATCCATGGTATTGATTGCCACATTGGTTCTCAACTAACGGATATCGAACCTTTCATCGATGCAACCGATCGCCTACTTGCGCTGATCGACCAGCTACGTGCTAATGGTATCAACATCAAACACCTTGATGTTGGTGGCGGCTTGGGTGTGGTTTATCGTGATGAATTACCACCACAGCCTTCTGACTACGCGAAAGCCTTATTGGCTCGCCTAGACAATCATTCTGATCTAGAGCTGATTTTCGAGCCTGGAAGAGCGATTGCTGCTAACGCTGGTGTATTATTAACGAAAGTCGAGTTCCTCAAGCCAACAGAGCACAAGAACTTTGCCATCATCGATGCAGCAATGAACGACCTAATGCGCCCAGCACTTTATCAAGCTTGGCAGGATATTGTTCCTGTTAGCCCTCGTCAGGGTGAAGCTGTGACTTACGATTTGGTTGGCCCAATCTGTGAGACAGGCGATTTCCTAGGTAAAGATCGTGACCTTGTTCTTGAAGAAGGTGATCTGCTAGCAGTTCGTTCAGCGGGTGCTTATGGCTTCGCGATGTCATCTAACTACAACACTCGTTCGCGTGCGGCTGAAGTGATGGTGGATGGCGATAAAACTCACTTGGTTCGTCAGCGTGAAGAGCTTACGAGTCTGTGGGAACTTGAAAACATTCTTCCGGAGTAATTTTAAGCGTTATGCACTTCCACTTTTCTAAAATGCATGGTTTGGGCAATGATTTCATGGTCGTGGACTGCATTACTCAAAATATTTTCTTTTCTCCAGATTTGATCCGTCGTTTGGCGGATCGTCACACTGGCGTGGGCTTTGATCAGCTACTTGTGGTTGAGGCTCCCTATGATCCAGAAACTGATTTCCATTACCGCATATTCAATGCGGATGGCAGTGAAGTGGAGCAGTGTGGCAATGGTGCACGTTGTTTTGCACGATTCGTTCGCATGAAAGGCTTAACGAATAAATACAGCATCAACGTCAGCACCAAGAAAGGTAAAATGGTTCTCAAGATTGAAGAGAATGACTTGATCACCGTGAACATGGGCATTCCTGAGTTCGAACCCGGCAAAATTCCGTTCAAGGCAAAGCAGCCAGAGAAGACGTATATCCTGAGAACGGATGTACACACCTTGTTCTGCGGTGCCGTAAGCATGGGTAACCCACACGTGGTTACTGTGGTTGATGATGTCGACACGGCTGATGTGGACACCTTAGGCCCGCTGCTTGAATCACATGAACGTTTCCCTGAGCGTGTTAATGCTGGCTTTATGCAGGTCGTTAACCGTGAAGAAGTTCGTTTGCGTGTTTATGAGCGCGGTGCGGGTGAAACTCAGGCATGTGGCAGCGGAGCGTGTGGCGCAGTTGCAGTGGGTATCACTCAAGGCTTACTGGCTGAGAATGTGAAGGTTCGTCTACCAGGCGGTGACTTACACATTAGCTGGCAAGGCCCGGGTAAACCTCTGTTTATGACCGGCCCTGCAACGCATGTGTTTGATGGTCAACTTTCTTGCTAATAACGACCCAAAACAAATAGATTCATAAAAATAAAGGATAGGTTTTGTCTTACGTTGAAGCCGACGCACTCACCGCGGAAGTGGTTGCGGAATATTTACGTGATAACCCAGATTTTTTCCAAGACCGAAAAGATTTGGTTGATCGCCTTGCTATCAATAACGTTGAGCAGGGCGCTGTTTCTCTGGTTGAGGTTCAGCTTAAACGCCAGCGTCATCGAATCGAAGAGCTTGAAGAAGAGATCACTGGCTTGATGTCGTTGGCAGCAAATAACGATAAAACCTTCTATGAGTTTATGGATCTGCAAGCGCAAGTGCTGAAATGCAGTGACTTCATGCAGGTGATAAAAGCCGTTGAACAAAAAGCGTTAGATCTTGGGCTTAAGGCTCATGTTCGAATTCTTTCGCAATCTGGCTTTTATCAGTTGAGTGCTGAGGGTTACTCTAAGTTTTCGCTTAACCATTTCAATGGCAAAGATGCTTATCTTGGGCGCTTGAGAAAAGCCGACAGACACGATTTGTTTGGTGATTATCCAGTTCCAGAGCTAGGCTCTTATGTAGTACTACCGCTTGCTAAGCAGTCTCCATTGGGTTTGCTCGCCTTTTCTAGTGAAGATGGCGGACATTTCCAACCCCATATGGATACGCTCTTTTTACGCCATTTAGCACTTGTTGTCGCTCATTTGGCGGACACCTTACCTTGGCAGATAAATAATGAGCCTAGAGCCCAAAATACCTCTTCCTAACAGCCTTCAAAAGCCACTTTCTCGCTTCTATGAATATCTCAGAAGCGAGAAGGGACTCAGCCTACACACCCAACGTAATTACAAACAACAACTTGAAACCATGGCCGGTCATTTAGTCACGCTCGGACTTAAAGACTGGGGTCAAGTCGATGCGGCGTGGGTCAGACAACTAGCCAGCAAAGGCATGCGTGAGGGAATGAAAGCGAGCAGCATCGCGACTCGCTTATCGTCATTGCGCAGCTTCTTTGATTTCCTTGTGTTGCGTGGCGAAATGACCGCCAATCCAGCTAAAGGTGTCTCTGCACCTCGCAAACAACGCCCTTTGCCTAAAAACCTCGATGTTGATGAAGTGGGTCAACTGCTTGATGTGAATGAGGACGATCCATTGTCGATTCGTGATCGAGCGATGATGGAGGTGATGTATGGTGCTGGATTACGACTGGCAGAACTGGTCGGTATCAATCTCAAAGATGTGTTGGGTCGACAAGGCGAAATCCGAGTGATTGGTAAAGGCGACAAAGAACGCAAAGCGCCTTTTTCTGGTTTAGCTAAAGAGTGGGTCGATAAATGGCTCAAAGTTCGTGGTGAATTGGCTTCACCGGGTGAAAGCGCGCTGTTTGTCTCTAAGCTCGGGACTCGTATCTCTCACCGTAGCGTGCAAAAGCGCATGGAAGAGTGGGGCAAGAAGCAATCTGTCGCAAGCCACATCAGCCCGCATAAACTGCGTCACTCCTTTGCAACGCATGTGCTGGAGTCGAGTCAAAACCTTCGTGCTGTTCAAGAGTTGCTTGGCCATGAAAACATCTCGACGACCCAAGTGTATACCCACTTAGATTTCCAACACTTAGCACAAGCTTATGATCAGGCTCACCCGAGAGCTCGTAAGAAGAATAAAGATTAGATTAAAGGGTTTACTATGCGAATTTATCGAGGGTTAAAGCCCATCAAAGCCATGACCTTTGACTTGGATGACACCCTGTATGACAACTGGCCTGTGATCATGAAGGTTGAGAAAGAGATGGCACAGTGGCTGTATCAAAAGCACCCAGTGTCGGCTTCTTTATCGCTCGAAGAGTGGCAGGGCATTAAGCAGCAAGTCGCCTCTGAAAACCCAGCTTTAAAGCATGATGTCACCGTATGGCGTGAAACTCAGATTAAAAGCGGTTTGCTGCAACTGGGTTACTCTCTGCAGCAAGCAGAACAAGCGGCTCGAGAGGGCATTGAGCATGCCTTGTGGTTGCGTAATCAAGTCGATGTCCCTCAAGAAACGCATCGAGTGATGTCTGAGCTTAGCCAGCGTATTCCTCTGGTTGCGATTACCAATGGTAATGTCGACCCACACAAAATTGGCTTAGGGCAGTATTTTCAATTAATCCTTAAAGCCGGCCCTGATGGTAGAGCAAAACCCTATCCAGATATGTTTGAAAAAGCTCAGCAACACCTAGATTGCGACGCTGAGAATATTCTTCATGTTGGCGATCACCTCAAAACGGATGTCTATGGAGCCAAGCAAAATGGCTTCCAAGCGTGCTGGTTTAATGACACTGGTTCCAATTTATACCGCTCCCCGAAGGCGAGCGTGCTCCCTGATGTTGAAATAGACCAACTTAGCGATCTTATGCGACTAATTTAATGGCTCGGTAAGCTTATTGTGTCGCATTTATGATAGTGAATTGTTACATTAGTCGCCTATAAAAGCCTGATTAGGCTAGGATAATTGGCGACTACTTTTTATCGATTCATTTCAGTCATAGCAGTGGTTGCGGGTTGTTACTTCACTCGATTTTGAACAAGGGTTGGCATGCAAACATTTACATTTCTCGCAAATACTGAGGCGTTATTTAGAGCTCAATTTGATCAGCGAGAATGGTGTGACAGCAAACAGTACCTTATTCAAATTTTCTCAGCACAATCTTCAGATCTGGCTCGTCAAATCGCGGGTGTTGCCCTCAATCGTTTAAACAATGCGACGCTAATTGGTCAGAGTGCTCGTCATGTTATCTGTGATAATTGTCTTGAAAGTGCATGCACCTTAGTTATCATCAGTGAGTTCAACGAAACCCATCTAACTTCTGCGGTCCAGCCTTTTTCCGGCAATCCAAATCAAGACAGCCAAGACTTAGCTTTTCAATTGCGCCTTACAGAAGACACCAAAACGGTCATCAGTTTGTGCGATCAAGTTGAAGGGCGTGATTATCCTATCTATAGCGCTTTTGAAAATTTGCCTTACGCCTTGCCGATTGCTGGTGGACTGTGTCATGAGAATGAGTTTGGCCGTTGGGTTATGCATAACGAGCAAACCTACCAGCACGCCTGTGTTGCGGTGGCTCTGACTAACCCAAGATTGAAGGTTTGGTCGGATGCGTACTCTGAGTGGAACCCGATTGGTATGAAGCTACGAGTAACCCACGCAGTTGGAAATCGCTTATACGCGTTGAACGACAAGCCGGCTATCGAAGTATTCAAACATTACCTTGCGGATGGCAAAGACCTTCCTTTTAGCCAGCTGATGAGCTTTCCGCTTTATCGAGAACTTGGCAGAAAGAAGGGTATCTCGACGCCGCTACGTATTAATGATGATGGCAGTATCGAGTTTGATAGCCCTTGGCATGTCGGTGAAGAGGCGCAGTTTTGTTATAACCACCCATCTCTCACTGCAGAAAAGGTACGCCACGGGGCCGAGATGCTAGCCATGCATCAGCCTGAATCGGTGATCATTTATAACTGCGTATCTCGACTTGAATTTATCGACAGTAAACTTGAGCTCAAGCCATTTGAAGGGATAGTGAATACATGTGGTGCCTACTGCATGGGGGAGCTATACCGTAATGAAGACCGCCAAGAGATACTGCACCACAGCCTGACTTATATCGCTATGCGCGAGTCTGACGAGATTAAAGAGTTTCATTGTGAAGACTTTCAGTGTGGCTCAACCGTCTCGCCATTGCTTAACCTTGTCAGAAATG
The DNA here is from genome assembly GCF_041472995.1 of Vibrio sp. 10N.261.46.A3. NCBI lineage: Bacteria > Pseudomonadati > Pseudomonadota > Gammaproteobacteria > Vibrionales > Vibrionaceae > Vibrio > Vibrio sp. 10N.261.46.A3. The sequence continues at coordinate 14,295 of NZ_JBFRRH010000008.1, forward strand.
CAGTCGCAGATCTCGACAGTATGAATACTCAGATGGAAAAGAAACTCCATCAACAAGCGCGTCGCTTAACCGAAAGCTATCGCATTGACTCGCGTACTGGTTTGCCGAATCGTATCGTATTAAAAGAACGCCTCAATACGATTCTATTTAGTGAACACTTACTCACGTTAAAGCTCACGAATTTCCATCAAGTTAACGAAAAGTACGGCTATCAGGTGGGTGATCAGTTACTGCTTGATCTGTCTAATCACTTTATCGAACGATTGCAGCTTCGTGTCGTGAAAGAGCCTCGCGTGAAGGTTGAGCTGTTCAGTATTGGTGTCGGAGAGTGGGCGATTATTTTTAATGCCAGTGTTGGTAGTACGAAAATAAAAGAAGGGTTCGTTGAGTTCGCCGATGACATCGAACACATAAATTTTGAGCCGTATGGTTTGGCTGATATTGATTACTTGTCAGTTTCTCTGTGTGGCGGCTTTGCTAGTCGTTGTGACTTCTTAACCGACAGTGGTGACGAGATCTTATTGAAAGCGATCGAAGCTCGACGCTATGGAGTACGTAACAATACCCACATCACCAATGCCAAAGACATTCAGGTGAGCGAAGAGGACCGCAAAGAGCAACTTGGTTGGTTGAGCTGTGTGAGTCGTGCGATTTTAGATCAGAACATCATCACCTACTCACAGCCGATTGTGGAATCGGGTACGCACGAAATGATTGGCCAAGAGTGTTTGGTCAGAATCATGGAGTCGGACGGTACCATTGTGCCTCCAGGAAAGTTCTTACCTATCATTGCTGACACCCATCTTTACACGCGCCTTAGTCGACACATGATTAAGAGCACTATTGGCTATATGGCGGATAAGCAGAGCTCATTTTCTATCAATCTATCCCCACAAGATTTGTTGAGCGACAAGACGCTTGAGGTGCTTGAATCTGCGATCAGTGGTATGAACGATCCTACTCGACTTGGTTTAGAGGTTTTAGAATCAGAACAGATTAAAGATTATGGCCGCATGATTGAGGTGTGTGATCACTTCCGTGCTCTGGGGGCGAGAATTATTGTTGATGATTTTGGCTCTGGTTACTCCAACATCGATGAAATCATCAAGCTAGAGCCGCAGATCATTAAGCTCGACGGTAGCTTGATTCGTAATATCGACAAAGACCAAAAACAAAGAAACATCGCCTCTCAGTTGGTCCGTTTGTGCCAAGTGTTCAATGCCAAAACGGTCGCTGAATTTGTCCATAACCAACAGGTTTGTGAGATAGCAGAGCAAATGGGTGTCGATTATCTGCAGGGGTACTACTTTGGTGAGCCTAAGCGACTGTTTTAGCAGTTAAAGCTTCTAGCATTGTGTAACTACTGACGATAAAAGTACTGCGCCGCCATTAATGACTGCTTTTTGGTGGAATGAATGATGTCTAACTAAGGTCACATTATTCATAACACGATCGTAAGTATTCCGTGCAAGCCTTATCTATAATAAGCACAATAACAAATCATTAACGTAACGATTAATGTGAATATGCAGTCGACTTCTCTCCTGATACAAGACATTGAGCAAACCCAACGTGAATTGGAAAAGATAGATTTTCACCAACATGAAAGCCTACTGATTCAGGTGTTTTCGTCTTTCGAGAAAGGTTCTGTTTTGGCTGCCTGCCAAGTGATTCAATCAACTTTTCCCAATGCCAAACTGATTGGTTGCAGTGCTAACCACTACATCAGCCAAGGTGTCATCCTGCACCAAGGTCTTTATCTGATTGTTACCCGCTTTGACGCGACGTCATACTCCTGTGGTGTTGTTGAATATAGCGAACAACCATTGCTTGATAGTCACGCTATGTGGCAACAGCTTGAGTGCAATGATAATACTCAAAGCATCATCTGTTTCGCAGATCGCTTGCAGATAAATAACCGAGATCTATTTTCATCGTTTGAACAGTCGAGGTATTCATTATCGATCTGTGGCGGAGCATCGACCATCACAGATAATGGACGTTGGGTGATGTTAGACGGCATTTGCTATGAAAATGCCTATGTGATGTTGGCGCTGCACAGTGTCGAGCTCTCCATCGCTAAGGGTTATTACACTGAATGGAATCCGATTGGTCGAACTTTTCGAGTGACCGGTGCTCAAGATAACCGGTTGTTGGAACTGGATGGGATGCCTGTTCGTGAACTCTATAATCGTTACCTCGCTGATGGCCTCGAAGTGCCTTTTGAGCAACTGCATAATTTTCCCTTGATGGTCGGTGACCCGAAAGAGCAAAACATTCACTTACCGCTCAAGGTGACGGAAAGTGGAGAGATAGAGTTCAGCGGCCAGTTCCAAGTGGGCGATGAGGTCCGGTTTTGTTATGACCATCCATCACTGACCTTAGAGCAGATACGACTGGGCGTGCAACAGATCGCTTCTCATAGACCAGAACAGTTCTTCATTTACAACTGCACCTCTCGTATCGACTTTATCGATGGTAACCAAGAGGTTGAGGTTTTCCAAAAATTGGCCGACAGCTATGGCGTTTACTGCATGGGAGAACTTTATCAAGAGAATAGCCAACAGCGAATCTTGCACCATAGCCTCACTTACCTTGCGCTTAGAGAAGGCGAGGGTAAGGCGGTATTGCCATTAGAGACACAACCCGCGACCAACATATCCCCTCTGTTTTCATTGATCCGAAATGCACTGCTTGATGTCGATGATATGAACAACAGCATGGCGAGTAAGATTCAGCAGCAAGCCACCGCATTGACGGCAAGCTATCGAATTGATCACCGTACAGGTTTACCTAATCGCAGTGTGTTGCGTGAGAAGCTGTCGAAAATGAGCAGTGATAGCCACTTGTTAGCTTTGAAGGTCACGACCTTTGGTCAGATCAATGAGAAGTACGGCTATCGAGTGGGTGACAAGCTTCTGCATGATTTGAGTGAGTACTTTCAAAAGGCGCTGTGGCAGTTCTTTGATGAGGGTTGTCAGCTCTACAGTATCGGTATTGGTGAGTGGGCGGTGGTGTTTGATAGTTGGGCGAGCCAAGAACATATTCATCAGCGATTCTCGGAATTTGCTGATCAAACCGAGCATGTGAATTTTGAGCCTACCGGTTTACCCGATATTGATTACTTGTCGGTGTCTATCTGTGCGGGTATTGCCAGCCGTCGAGATTTCCCGACTACCTCTATTGATGACTTATTGTTGAAGGCGATTGATGCGCGGCGCAGCGCTGTCAGCCAAAACAAACACCTAGTGAGTGCCAAGGCACTCATTCAATTAGAGAAGCATCGCCAAGAGCAACTTGGTTGGCTGTCGTGCGTGAGCCGTGCTGTGCTTAATCAGAATATTGTGGCGTGCTCTCAGCCCATAGTTTCAGCACACAGTCATCAGGTAGAGAGCTACGAGTGTTTAGTTCGAATTGAAGAGGACGGTCAGTTGATTGCGCCGGGTAAGTTCTTGCCAATCATTGAAGGAACCCATCTCTATACACGCCTCAGTCGTCAGATGATAACGCGCACCTTCGATTTTATGAGTCAGCGAACCGATTCGTTCTCAATTAATTTAGCGCCACAAGATTTCAGCAATGAGAAAACCATTCTTCACCTTGAGCAAGCTATCAAGAAAATTAGTCACCCACAGCGTATTGGCTTGGAGGTGTTAGAAACGGAACAAATTCAGGATTACGGTCGCTTGATTGAGGTGTGTAACCACTTCCGCGATCTTGGTGTGAATATTATTGTTGATGACTTTGGTTCGGGCTATTCGAACATTGATGAGATATTGAAATTGGAACCACAGGTGATAAAGCTTGATGGCAGTTTGATTCGCAATATTGATAAAGATAAAAAGCAACGCAAGATCGCTCAGCAGTTAGTGAGCTTGTGCCAGATTCTAAATGCTAAGACGGTGGCTGAGTTCGTTCATAACGAGCAGGTTTGTCGTATTGCCGAAGACATGGGCGTCGATTACTTGCAAGGGTATTACTTTGGCCAACCTCAGCGTTTGTTTTGATGAAGCGACCGTTTCACGTGAAACACTGATTGGCTCAATAACGAAAGTACGATGTAAAAAGGGTGAGCTTATGGCTCACCCTTTTTGTTTTCAGTACCTGTCCCGTCCTGAAATGTGTTTATTGCCTTCCCGTACACCTGCTAGGTCTATTGGAGGGCGTGGCCACACTTGTCGGCGTGGAACACTTTTAGATACTGTTGGTAGTAGTCATCAATGAGCTTGGCTGGCTCGCTGTCACCTAAAGATTTGAGTAACTCAATCCCAACTTCACAAGTACACAAGTGGCCGCTGTCTTGATTGCGGCGCAAGGTGTATGAAGATTCGCTGGTAATGTCGAGGTGAACTTGTGGTACAGCTTGTAACCACGAGCTCTTGTTAAGCATCTTCTTCGCTTCTTGCCATGTGCCATCCAAGATGATGAATAGCGGCTTACGACTCTGGGTTTGGGTCATCACGGCTTGCTGGCACTCGATACTTTGATCACTAGGGAATAGCAGAAACGGTTGTCGTGTTTCATCGTCAAGCAGCGCCATTAGCTCCGCTGGTGGTGTTTTCCTTTGCCATACAATGGACTGACACTGCTCAAGGGATTGCTGAAGAAGCTTTCCGGTATTGGTATCGCGCGACAGTTCATTCTCATGAGTGAGCAGTACAAGATCGATTTCGCTTTCGACACTAGGTATCAGGTGACAAATACATTGGTAAGTGAAGCCACAACCAGGGCAAGCTTGTTGGTTACTCATGTTTACAGCTTCACTCCACTTTGTGCGGGTGAGATACCATCAGCAAACAAAACCACGTCGCTGATATCAGCATCATCTGCAACTGGAGCGACACTTGGGTTTAGCGGGTAGCTGACACCAGAGTATGACAGTGTATGTTTCGCCGGCGTTGCACCGCCGCCACTGACGTTGAATATCAGATCCTGCCAGCCATGGTTTTGCGATTTACCTAAGCGTATGTCGCCCTTAACCAGTGTCACTCGGCTATTGAAGCGCCAGTTATCTTGATGGTTTTCGAAAATTAGCAGTGTACAGCCACCAGAACCACACCAATCGAGTTGAGCGAACAGCTCTTCTTTACCGTCGCCGTTGAGGTCGTAGGTTAACCAGCGGTATTTAGTGTCGTCAGGTGAGCTGTTGTTGATCTTAAAGTATTCGCGGATCGCTTGGTCGACTTTTGGATCAAGTTGATCACTGGAGTTCACCTGCTTTGCGGTTAGATCAACGTTAGCGGTGGTGTTTGCTTGCGCTTGCGCACTCTTAGCTTCGAATAGCACCAGACCGCCATTGGCAATCGGATACACCACGTTGCCCACTTTCTCTTTTTCAGCGATTAGCTTGCCATTATCGAGTGTGAAGATGCGCTCGGAGATCAAATACTGTTGCTGGTGGCGAGTCATAACCACTTGTACCTGATTTTGGTTCAGTTGCTGCCAGAAGCCTTGTTCAACAATAGAAGGGTCTCCATTGCTGTATGAATAAGTCGTGATAGCACTGTGGTCATTGTTGAGTTCAAGGTTGATAGAGAACCCTGAGTTTTGCGTTGAGCTAGCGAAGTAGAGTCCGCTCCAATCCAGTGTTGGATCTTGGTTAGAGACCGTCGCACAACCATTATTGTCATTTTCATTGAGGTTAAGCTTGGCATGCCATCCATAGATAGAGTCGCTCATGCCGTCGCTACAGCTCTCTTTCGTAAGGTTGAGTTTGCCTTGTGCTGCTTTACCTTCTAATTGGTAATCACGGCTGCTTGATGTGGTGCGGCTTGATTCAATATCGAGGGTTTGTGGCTGTTCGCCCATCTTAGTGTATTTCAGCTGGTCTTTATCGAAGGTTGCTGACCAGAAGGGTTCATTACCAAATACTCGTGTTGAACGCAGTGGTTGGTCGCAGCGCTCTGGGTTCTCTGCGGTTAGGATGTTCACTTGGTCAACCACGAAACGCGCTGTGAAGTCTGCGTTATACCCCGTTTGGCTCGGCACGGTTAGGTGACCAATCAGCTCGCCATATAAGGCTTGGTAAGGTCTCGTTGAGAGCCCTTGTGCTTCTAGCGCTAACTCTGGAGATAGGTCTAACCAGTATTGTTGTTGGCTGCCGCAAGGAGTGAAGGTTCGGCTTTCATGGCCAACCACTACCTGACCACGCATGATGAAGGTTTGTGGTTGAATGCTCAGTGGCTCATCCAAGGTTGCTGGGGGCAGTTCAGGTTGTTGCGGCGTATCAGGTGCCGTAACACAGCCTTGTAGAGCGAACGTGACTAGCCATGTCACTGGGTTTTTCATTACCTTCATGTTATATCTTCCTCGGAGCAACCGTTAATTGGATTTATTATGGCATATTGGTTATTTAAAACAGAACCCGACACCTTCTCTATTCAGACCCTGAGAGTACAAAAAACCTCTTGTTGGGAGGGTGTGCGCAACTATCAGGCTCGAAACATGATGCGTGATGACGTCAAGCTTGGAGATTTGGTGATGATATACCACTCATCATGCAAAAAAGTTGGCGTAGCGGGGATCGCTAAAGTAACCAGAGAAGCCTACCCAGACCACTTTCAGTTCGACCCAGAGAGTGATTACTACGATCCTAAGTCTTCACCCGATAACCCGCGCTGGATTATGGTGGATGTCGAGTTTGTGCGAGTGACTGAGCGCTTGATTCCTTTGGCTACGCTTAAAGCCATGCCTGAACTCTCCGAAATGCCATTGGTGAAACGCGGTAATCGCTTATCGATCATGCCGGTTACCGAACAAGAGTGGCAGGCAATCTTAAGCAAAGAAGTGTTAGGTTCTCGATAGCGTTAGAGAGAGCTTTTTACGTAAGGTTCAAAAAAGGCAGCCCGTTGGCTGCCTTTTTATTTATTCAGATCTCTTCAACGAGCGAGATTAGAGCAGATGCTTTTCTAGGTAGTGAGCAACGGCATCGTCTGCGTTACTGCCAATCACTTCATTGTCTGGTAGTGCTTTCATCACTTTTTCATGTGATGTGCCCATGACTAGACCTTTACCCGCCATAGCCAGCATTTCAGCGTCGTTCATACCATCACCAAACGCAACACAGTTATCCAGTGTCAGATTCAGGGATTTAGCAACAGCGTCTAGGGCGTGACCTTTAGAGACTTCAGCGGCCATCACTTCAAGACACCAAGGTGTAGAGAAGGCGATGTTCAGCTTGTCGCCAAAAGCATCTCTTAGCTTTTGTTCAAACGTGACGAGATATTCGTGGTCTTGTTCTGGATGTGTGAAGAAGACTTTCGCGATGCCTTCGCTTGGTGCATTTTCAGCTTCAAAGCGCTTGTAGCTAAAGCCAGATTCGCTGTGGAATTTAGCCAACATTTCATCTTCACGGTCTAGTAGCCAATCTTCATTCTGGTACATGTGAATAAAGAGGTTTGGATCTTGGCGCACAATATCAATAACCGGCTGAACGAGTTCCTGAGGCACGTTCTGGCTATACATCAGTTGATCGTTCTGGTCATGCACGCGTGCACCGTTTGAAGTGATCATGTACGCCGGAATGCCTGCGATCTGACGAATACCCGCTACATCGACGTGGTGACGACCCGTAGCGAAAATGAAGGTATAACCTTGGTCGTGTAATTTCTTAAGCGTTAGCTTGGTAAAGTCGCTTAGCTGATGGTTGGGAGCCAAAAGCGTACCATCTAAATCAGAAGCAACAACTTTCACGGAATCTTTTAGTGCAGGAATACTCATTTAACCCTCATTGCAAAATGCTTAACCAATATTGACGCTAGCCAGCGCTAGAATCGTTTTAACTACAATATCTTTAGGTAGAAATTGTATGCCAAATTCATGCAAGAAAAGAGGGCAAAGCTCACTTACTTCTCTTCCTCTTTAGCACTTATCTTTTTGGCAGTTTGCTTAGCGTATTAGCTCTAGGCGAAAAACTGATTGATCGCATCCAGTGTTTGATTGCGATATTCATCTTGCTCAAATAACACCTCATGTCTAGAACCTTCAACCAACTTAAACTGACAATCAGAGTTGGTTTTCTTCAGCTTAGAGATGAACTTTACTTGGGCACTGTTACTGACAATCTTTTCATCCCCAGCTTGAATCAATAGCAGAGGGATCTTGATTTGACGAGTTTGTTGAATTGCTTGCTTGGCGGCCATTAACCCTTGCCACACCCAACGCGTGCTTGGTCCACCCACCTGCAAAGATGGAGACTCGTCATATAAGCGACGGAACCAGTGATAGCGAACCTTACTGTGGCTCAGTAAGTTGTTTTCAAATGGCTTTGAATAGTACGCTTGCTGCCCTGGCGCGTAAGTCGGCTTGGCATAAAACGCGGTAAGCACTTGCCCAACGATCATCGCGATAGGTTTCAGATACCACTCGGTATTGATACCAAACATCGGAGCGCACAGAGTCACCTTATCAAATGGATGGTCTGGATGAGTTTGTAGGTAGCGAGTGGCTATGGTACTGCCCATTGAGTGTGCGAGCAGATAGCGATTGGAATACTTACTGAGATCGAAACTGGCAATGACGTCAGACATGTCAGATACATAATCATCAAACTCATGAATGTGACCAATGTCAGAGTCTGTTACCATACGTTCAGACTGGCCTTGACCTTGGTGGTCAAATGAATAAACGTCATAGCCTTGTTGATAGAAATCATAAAAGAGTTCTTGGTATTTTTGGCAGCACTCGATGCGGCCATTTGAAATAACAATCGCCTTGGTATGAGTCTCTGAAGTCAGGCTACACCAGTACAGCTTCTTTTTACCGGATGTTGTTACATACCCATCTTTTCGTTGTTGCCAAAGGGTGGGGATCGGGTGTTTAATCGCTTGCTCGAATTGAGATTCTTGCGTGTACGAAGTCGGGGCGCCGCTGTGGTTTTCCATGGGAAATTACCTGAACTGATGCGTGTGAGAGCTTTATTGCTACTAATGTTGTTAGATTAAAGAACTAGTAAGGAAATGCAAATGGATACTCATGTTTGGCTTGCTTATGTCGTTACGGCGATATTGTTTAGTTTGGCTCCGGGCTCAGGTACCGTTAACTCAATCAGCAATGGGCTAAGTTATGGCACCAAGAAGTCACTTGCGTCGATCGCGGGCTTACAACTCGGTCTTGCATTCCACATCATGCTGGTGGGCGCGGGCATTGGTGCATTGGTGGCTCAATCCGCGTTGGCATTCACCATCATCAAATGGGTGGGTGTGGTTTACCTTCTTTGGTTGGGTATTCAAAAGTGGCGTGACAACTCTAGCTTAGTGGCTTCACAAGAAAACTCGACGCTATCGAGTGGCAAGCTGCTTAGAAATGCGGTGCTGATTAACCTTACTAACCCAAAATCTATCGTGTTTTTGGTGGCTCTGTTCCCTCAATTTATCGATCCAACACAGCCGCAAGCACCGCAATTATTAGTGCTAGGTGTTACAACGGTATTCATTGATAGCGTTGTTATGTTGGGTTACACCTCATTAGCGTCACAAATGGGACGTTTTATTCGTTCAGATCGCATAATGGGTAAGATAAATAAAATCTTTGGTGGTATGTTCATGGGCTGCGGCGCATTGCTGGCTGCCGCCAAAGCCTAATCAAAGCAATAGAGTTATAGTTAAACCAATTAGAGTTATCAAGAAATGACCGCTACCTACGTTGCTCGACAACCTATCTTAAACCGTAAGAAGAACACGCTTGGTTATGAGCTGCTGTTTCGTGACGGAGAAAGGAATGCCTATCCAGCGCATATAGAGTCTAATCGAGCAACGTATCGTCTGATCGTTGAGAATTTCTTGTCGGTTGGGCTTAACCCGTCGATCCCATCTTCACGCTGCTTTATTAACTTCCCTTACCAAAGCTTGATTCGTCGGTTGCCTTTGAGCTTGCCGAAAGACAAGGTGGTGGTTGAGATCCTTGAAACTTGCCAACCGACCGACGAATTATTAGAAGCTGTTAAAGAGCTTTATCAAGCGGGGTACATGATTGCCCTAGATGATTTTACTTCGACGCCAGAATGGGAACGTTTCCTCAAATACACGCATATTGTTAAGCTCGATATCATGCAGATGGGCTTGGATGAGGCGTGTGATTTGGTCAAAGCTCATCAAGGGAAAAAGTTTAGTTTTCTTGCTGAACGAGTCGAAACCGAACAAGAATTCCAGCAAGCCAAAGAGGCGGGCTTTAAGTTCTTCCAAGGCTATTTCTTTAGCAAGCCGGAAATCATTAAGACTAAGTACATCAGCCCTGAGCAAGTGATTGCCATGGAGCTGTTCCAAGAAGTGTGTAAGCCCGATGTCGACTTTCAGCGTGTCGAGAGTATCGTCGCGAAAGATGTCGCCTTGTCTTATAAGCTACTGCGCTTTGTGAACACCATGTCGCCTCGTCTAGAAGTGACCATCTCTTCATTCCGTCAGGCCTTGGTGTACCTAGGGCAAGAAAAACTGAAAATGTTTGTCTCGCTGGCGGTGGCGTCTTACGTCTCGGATAAAAAACCGAAAGAGTTGTATGGCTTGTCTTTGCAGCGTGCACAGTTTTGCCAGCGTATGTCTCGTTATCAGGCATTTGAAGGACATACCGAGCAAGCCTTTATGATTGGTCTGTTCTCGTTGCTGGATGCATTGCTCGATCTATCGTTAGAGAATTTAGTAGAGCAACTGCCTTTGTGTAAAAGTATCAAGGTGGCTCTGCTTCGTAGAGAAGGGCCATATGGTACCTTGCTCGCACTTGAAGAGAGCTTTGAGCATGCCGATTGGCAACAGATTGATGAGCACTGCGCCGATTTAGGATTAAGCGTGGATCAGGTTAAAACGGAGCTTACTGAAGCGCGCCGTTGGAGCCATACCGTGACCAACAAGCTCTGATATTTCTTCGTTAAACTTTTATGACAATTGAAACGCACGCCTTGACGTGCGTTTTTTTATATCTAAGATATATGCATATCCATATATGAGTATGTTTTTTTATGCTTCCTCACCAATTTTTTAAATTACTGTCCGATGAAACGCGAGTGCGTTGCTTAATGTTGATAGTTCGCAATGAGTGCTTATCGGTTGGTGAGTTGACTCAGGCATTGCAAGAAAGTCAGCCAAAGGTTTCACGCCATCTTGCGCAGCTGCGTTCAAACGGTATTTTGACTGATGTTCGCCAGGGGCAGTGGGTGTTTTACCGCCTGTCACAAGATTTACCAGGTTGGATGCTAAAGTTAATTGACGACCTTATTGCATCGAACTGTTTGAAAACTGAATACCAGCAAGATATTGAGCGCTTAGAGTCGATGAACTCACGCCCAGTATGTTGCGTTTAAATACATTAAAACTTAATGCCGAAATAGTTGGAGTTGCAGCTAGGCGACAAGTGAACTTATCCCTATGAGCATAGTGGCTCTATGTGATTAGGGAGGCCGGCGATCCGGTAAGTGAACGTAGTCAACAACGCTGAGGCTTCAAATATGAAGGCAATTAACTGAGAGAACAGAAAATGACAGTCAAAGTAGGTATTAATGGTTTTGGTCGTATCGGCCGTCTAGCACTTCGCGCAGCATTCGATTGGGATGAGCTAGAATTTGTTCAAATTAACGATGTTGCTGGCGACACAACAACACTGGCCCACCTTCTAGAATTTGATTCAGTTCAAGGTCGCTTTCACCACGAAGTAACTGCAGAAGGCGATGAGATGATCATTAATGGCCAGCGCATCAAGACCACACAAGAGCGCGACATCGATGCGATCGACTGGTCTGGTTGTGATGTGGTTATCGAAGCGACAGGTGTTCACCGTAAGACCTCTTTCCTAAACAAATACCTAGAGCAGGGCGTGAAACGTGTTGTGGTATCGGCGCCAGTGAAAGAAGAAGGCATCGCAAACATCGTTGTTGGTGTGAATGACAATATCTTCGACCCTGCGGTACACAAAATCGTAACGGCAGCGTCTTGTACAACGAACTGTATCGCGCCAGTGGTTAAGGTGATCAACGAGAAGCTTGGTATCGAGAACGCAGCCTTCACCACTATTCACGATTTAACTAACACGCAAACTATTCTTGATGCGCCGCACAAAGACTTACGCCGCGCACGTGCATGTGGCATGAGTCTTATCCCAACAACGACGGGCAGCGCCAAAGCGATTGTTGAGATCTTCCCTGAGCTAGAAAACCGCATCAACGGCCACGCAGTTCGTGTACCGCTAGCGAACGCTTCTCTGACAGACATCATCTTCGAAGTGAAGCAAGACACCACGGCAGAAGAAGTTAACGCGATGCTGAAAGAAGCGTCTCAGAATGAACTAAAAGGCATTCTTGGCTTTGAAGAGCGTCCACTGGTTTCTATCGATTACAAAGGCGACCAACGCTCAACAATCGTGGATGCACTATCAACGATGTTGGTCGGTAAGCGCATGGTTAAGATCTACGCTTGGTACGACAATGAGATGGGTTACGCAACACGTACCGCTGAGCTTGTTCGTACCGTTGGCCTTGCTTAATAAGAATCTGGAGAAGATATAATGATACATCCAACATGGCAACTAGACCTAGACCTAGAGCAAGGTGCGCTAGTGCTTACTCCGTGCCCAGGCACAAAAGAAGCAACGCTTGATGCATCACTGGCTCAGCTAAAAGAGCAAGGCGTTGAAGCTATCGTGACAGCACTTGATGACCATGAGCTTGCAAGCAAAGACGTGGCGGCACTTGGTGAAAAAACACGTGCGTTAGGTATGCAATGGTTCCAGATCGAAATTGAAGACGACTGTGCACCGGGTGCTGGTTTTGCTGCGAAGTGGCAAGCAGCTAGCCCTGAGCTACATAACATCGTCGATAACGGCGGCAAGGTTGCAATGCATTGTATGGGCGGCTCTGGTCGCACTGGTTTGTTCGCAGCTCACCTACTGTTAGAAAAAGGCTGGGATTTGAGCAAGGTAGTTCAAGAGGTGCAGGCACTGCGTCCAGGTGCCTTCACTAAACCTATCCAGGTTGAATACATTAATGGCGTAGCGAATAGCTAATAGTCATCAGTGTTAGACAGGGAGCTTTTGGTATCTGGAGTGTTGAACTTATCATGATCCAAAAGCTCTTTTTGTTTAGATTGCAGAGATAGCGTTATGTTTTCAAATCTAAGTAAGAGCGTTCGCCAATACATGTTGGTGACTTTTAACTACTGGAACTTCACCATTACTGATGGTGCACTTCGCATGTTGGTGGTTCTTTATTTTTACGACCTTGGCTACAGTTCGTTAGAAATCGCCTCACTGTTCCTTTTCTATGAATTCTTTGGTGTGGTGACTAACCTAATCGGTGGCTGGTTAGGGGCGCGTCTTGGCCTCAATAAGACCATGAACATTGGGTTAGGCATGCAAGTCGTCGCCTTGGGTATGCTCGCGGTGCCAACGGCAATGCTGACCATTCCTTGGGTCATGGCGGCGCAAGCTTTGTCTGGTATCGCTAAAGACCTCAATAAGATGAGTGCCAAGAGCTCAATTAAGACTCTGGTTCCTGATGAACAACAAGGCGCGCTTTATAAGTGGATTGCGATTCTGACCGGATCTAAGAATGCGCTTAAAGGGGCAGGCTTCTTTATTGGTGGTTTACTGCTTTCAACGATTGGCTTCCAATACGCCGTGCTCGCGATGGCAGCCGTGTTGGCATTGGTCTTCGTTGGCAGTGTGTTGAGCTTAGAAGCGGACATGGGCAAAGCGAAAACCAAGCCTAAGTTCAAACAGATCTTCTCTAAGTCTGAATCCATCAACATCCTATCCGCAGCACGTATGTTCCTGTTTGGCGCTCGTGATGTGTGGTTTGTGATTGCTTTGCCGATTTACCTAGGCAGTGTGTTTGGTTGGGATCACTCATGGGTTGGCGGTTTCTTAGCTGCTTGGACTATCGCTTATGGCTTTGTACAGGGCATAGCGCCGAAGATTACTGGTAAAGCTCAAGGTAAGGTGCCAGATGGCCATGCCGCGCTGTTATGGGCTGGTACGTTGGCTATCGTGACCGCTGCTATTGCTTATGCAGTACAGATTGGTTGGCAACCAGAGCTCGTTATCGTGGGTGGTTTGATGGTATTTGGTGCCATCTTTGCGGTGAACTCATCACTTCACTCATATTTGATTGTGAGTTATGCGAAAGGTGATGGCGTTTCTCTTGATGTCGGTTTCTACTACATGGCAAACGCGATGGGCCGTTTGATTGGCACGATATTATCGGGCTTGGTATTCCAAATGGCAGGTTTGTCTGCGTGTCTGTGGGTTTCCTTCGCGTTCTTAGCGATAACGACGGTGATCTCTCTGCGTTTACCGAAAGTGCCGCAAATCTCAGCGGCATAAGCTTCAGCCGCATGATTGAGAGCCAAAGTCGCATAAGCTAGCGTCGTATGAGCTAAATTCGCGATAAGCATCTCCTTTAACACTAAGCTGACTTGGTATTTATTCCGGTCAGCTTTTTTATTGCTATAGTAGAATGATTGAATATTAATCAGGCATTTACATGAAGCAGCGAATTCTCTTTTTTGATTTAGCACGATGTGTCGCGGCCGTAGCGGTTATCGCGATTCATGTTTTGGCGCCTTATCGCAATGAATTGGGCACTATTCCTTTCGGTGAATGGCTTACTGCCATTACGGTAAACGGTTTCAGCCGCTGGGCAGTACCTGTGTTCATCTTGATTACGGGCGCACTGATGCTAAGTGATCAGCGCCCGTTTGACGCCAAATACTACCTCAAGCGTCGTCTGGGCAAGGTACTGATACCTTTCATTGTCTGGTCGCTTTTCTATACCTATCTGTCGGGCTGGTCGGCAATGGGTTTTGATGCCGACGTCAGTTGGGATGTGTTGCTGAATAGCTACCATCATTACACCTATTACCACCTTGGTTTCTTCTATTACTTCATCCCGCTCTACTTTGTGATTCCGTTCTTGCAGATCATGGTTAGAAAGTACGGTGATAGATCGGTCTATGCCTTTACAGCGGTATGGTTGTTCACAACGTTATTGTTCTTACTGAAAATCGATGGCCCTTGGAGCCACGAATTGTGGTTGTACACCGGTTACTTACCATTGGGTTACTTGCTGTATAAGATTGTGCCACTTAACAAGATGACAGTTGGCGTGAGTGTTTTACTGGGTGGGCTAGCGTTACTAACCACGGTTTACATGGTTGTTGATGCAAGCTTGGTGGCAGAAGAGTACACGGTAGGGCGCTGGTTATCTTACAAAACGTTGAATACCGTATTAGCCGCGAGCATGGTGTTCATGGTATGCCGTTACTATGGTGAAGGCCTTTCTGAGAAGAGTAACCAAGTGGTTGGCTTTATCAGTAAGCACAGCTTAGGTATTTACCTGCTGCACCCGATTTTCTTGTGGCCGATGAAAGAGTTTGGTTGGTATCAAGGACATCCGGCATGGGTTATTCCATTATGGATTGTGATCAGCGGAGCTGGCGCGTTATGGATGAGCTGGTTGGTGTCTAAGTCAGAGAAAACACGTTGGTTATTGCCTTAGCGGTGAGTACTAAGGCTTTCTGATGGATTGCTTAGGGACGAGAGTTGAAGCGGCTGACGTTTAGCGCTTCAACGCAAAGTGTAAGAACTTATCGCCTTGGTAGGTTAAGGTTCCTTTGTCGCCAGGGTTAAGGGCGTGGAAATAGTGGATGCCGACTTGGAATTCTCGCTTCGGACCAACCACACCACGTTGAACGTAAATCCAGTACTCTTGATCTTCTTGGCCCGGTTCTGCGTCAGGAAGGTCGATGGATTGTTTGTCTAACACCGTGACATTCACTTTCTTCTCTGGCGCATTTTCACCTTGCGAGTGTTTTCGATAGAAACCAATAAATACCCAAGCCGCTAGAGCAGCGAGAGCAAAGATGGCAAAAAAGAGTGAATTAGGCATATAACCTCCATGTAGTCGTGATGGTTATTCTAGTCTTTCAGGCAATAGGGATATGTGTTTAAAGCCGTTATTCGTGAACTGTTGTAAGCCAAGCTGATTATTTTTCGGCAGACATCACATTTAATGGCCAGTTTGGGATAAGGCATTGTTATTTATTGTCTCTTTCTCTCGTAAATAACAGTGATTTTGTATAAGAATAGGGAAATGCTCGACTAGAATTATAGTGTGGAGTGGGAGGGCCAAGATGACCGATATTGAAAAAGTGGTGACAAGAACTCGCAATATAGAGAAATTATTGAGGCTTCAATATCATGCCGAAGGCGAAGGATTGCATGAGCTTGTAACAAGCTGTGAAGAAAGGCTACCGCACGATATGGTGAGCAAGCTGCGCTATATCGCAACGTGTCGTAATAAGGTAGTCAATGAACATGAGGCTAAGTTGGAAGATCAACATAAGTTCATCATGATGTGTAACGACTGTGAGAAGGAGCTGACTCCACGTAGTGGTCGTTTTATCTGGCGAGTTGCGATCTTACTGATGATGGCAATGACTTTAGCTGCCGCAGGTTTCTATTATGCGAACTGGGATGTGCTAACACTGCATCTGTTTTCGAAGTGAAAAAATTGAACAAAAAAAGGGACGCTCATGGCGTCCCTTTTTTTATCTGTAACTTGCTTAGTACATCATCGGTAGTGTCATTAGACCTACAACTACCGCGATCATTACAAGTCCTTGTCTTTGCGAAGATGAAATCATAACACTACTCCTAAATTTGGTTGTCTCTCGCTATGTTTTAAAGAATAGCACTACTTATGGCTTTAGATCAAGAATTACTTTCGAAAGCTTTAAAAGTAGTAGAAAACTATGAGTTTTTGGCTTGTTTGGCAGTGTTTAACTGTGTTTTATGGTGTGTTCTTAATTTGTTCGTTGTGATTTATGTTTGTTCTAATTTAATTTAACTTGTTGTTTTGCAATGGTTGTTTTGTGTAATTTATATTGTTAAAGGTTGTTAAACTGTATTAATAGGGGTTGGTGGTGGCTAGGTTGGTTTTGGTTGGTTTTTTAAGTTTTCGGCTTGGTTTTTGTGGCGATTTTTACCGGAGGCTTGAAATAACCTGACAAAACTGGGCGTTAAAAAAGAAAACTGGCTACTTTATAAGTCTAGGCTTGGTTGGCGTTTTTATTTCCCTATTAATCTTGAGTTTGTTTGTTTAAGTTATTGTTATAATTTGCTTTAAATGTGGTTGTTTTAATTTTTTAAGTGTGGTATTTGCTGGGATTAGGCCAGTTTTGGTGGGTCCGATAGGTTAGAATTGGCCAAAATTCAAGTATGGCGACTCTAATGCCAGTTTGAATGGGTTTTATGATGATTCGTTCTAGTTTTAAACGAATGGCCATTGTCATGGTGGTAATTGTTACGACTTCAATCTAAAGAGACTCTTTTTAGTGGAAGCGTAATCAAGATCCAATTTTGAGGGGCTGAGGCTTTACATCAACACTCGTGTGCCTAGACTGGCGACGATTTAAAGCAATAGGGCAAATGGTATGTGGAGTTGGTTGGCGGTTTCCTTGTCTGGTATCGGAGCAATAGCAGGAACGAAACATGGACATATCGGTCAGGTCTTATCGTATAAGGTTTTTACCTATGTATTATTAGCGACCATTGCTTTAACTCAATCTGTCGTTGCTGATTTTACCTATTGGGTCGTTGCTGGGTTGGCGGTCTCTGCGATCGCAGATGTCCTGCATACTGTTACTCAAAAACGTCCTCTGCATTTTGTTTGCTTCTTGCTGGCTCAGCTCTGTTACAGCAAAGCATTTTGGTTACAGCTATCAGGAGAAATGGTTTGGTGGTTGTTCGCGCTGCTGTTGGCGGCTTGTGTCGTTGCTTTCTTCTTACTTCTGCCTCGCTTAGACAAACTCGTCTTTCCTGTAGTTATCATGGGTATCGTGCTTATTCAGCTTGCATGGGCTTCTGGTGAGCTCTGGTTGCTTGATCCTCAACTGTCGCATGCGGTCGGTTTTGCCGGTTGTGCCGTGTTGCTGCTTTCAGCATTGGCGTACGCGCTAAATTTCTATCGTAGCCCAATTAAGGGTGCCTACTTTTGGGTGACGGGCAGCTACTTTCTGGCGCACGCTCTCATTGTTGCTTCCCTTACCATTTAGAGTAGAGCTCGCTTAACTCTGAGCTACATCAAGGCAGCTCAGATGAAAGTAGGTACTCTACGTCTACTTCATTAAACATGAGATAGAGTTATGACTACCGAAATTCATGCACACAACGTTTTAAACCTACTGAGTGAAAAGCCACTGACTCGTGAAGAGTTGACGCAAGAACTCGCTCAAACTTATGGCGCAGAAGCGCGTTTTCATACGTGTAAGCTGAACGGTCTGGATTTAGATGGATTGCTGAAGTTTTTCCTGAAGATGGGAAAGGTCGTGGTTATTGATGACAAGCTTTGCACTAATCGCGAACGTGTGTGTAACCACTGATTCCCAGTGGCTTGGTTTTTAGAGCCTTTTGGCTTTTATAGATAAGAAGAGTGGATGCGACGTTTCGGCTTCACTCTTTAAATCCTCTTTTTACTTTTCTCCTTTCTACCTTTCTATTTGCTTTCGCAAAATTCCCTTCTAATTACATAAGTTAATCCTTTTATTACTGCGTTCGAAAATCAATGTTGAGGCTGCTATACTCCGCGCACTTACGCTTTTCGAGACAAACTTATGGAAATTTTATCTGCAGCAACCATGCTGTTTCTTATTATGGACCCGCTTGGCAATCTACCAATCGTGCTCTCTATCCTTAAGCATATTGATCCGAAGCGTCGCCGTATTGTTCTTGTTCGTGAACTGATGTTTGCGCTGGTTATCCTGCTGTTGTTCTTGTTTGCTGGTCAAAGCATCATGAACTTCCTGCATGTGCAGCCTGAAACCTTGAGTATCTCAGGCGGTATTATTCTGTTCATCATCGCGATTAAGATGATTTTCCCAAGTGCGGGCAGTATTACCGGCCTTGCGGCGGGTGAAGAACCGTTTATCGTGCCGATGGCGATCCCAATGATTGCAGGCCCTTCAGTGATTGCGGCATTGATTCTGTTGTCGACACAGCACCCTGACAATATGTTAGAGCTTTCAGGTGCAGTGATGCTGGCTTGGGGTGCTACCTTCTTTATTCTGATGTTTAATGGTTTCTTCCTGCGAGTGCTGGGTGAGAGAGGCCTTAAAGCCATCGAACGCTTGATGGGCTTGTTGTTGGTTATGCTGTCGACGCAAATGTTCCTCGATGGTGTGAAAGGCTACATGGGCTAACATCAATATCATTGCTGAATAAAAAAACGCCGCTCAAATGAGCGGCGTTTTTGTCTCTACTGTTTCTGTCATGATGTTTTCTGTAGCTAAGCGTTTTATATCTGGGCTTAAGCTCGATTACATCATGTGTTTGCGTCGGATATCGAGTAAGGCGAAGACACCGAAAATCAATATTGACCACTTCTCCCAACGTGACATCTCGATCTTGTCGCCGAAAGCACCGATGAAAATCAGCATCTGCAGGCCGTGCATGAAGAACAAGAATGCTGTCATGATATAAAGCGCAATCGCAGCATTACCCGGGAACGGGTAGAAAATATTTACGATCAAGATAAACCAAACAAAGGCGATGGCTGCTTTTGCTAGTGGAAGCAAGAACTTCATTCAATAACTCCTATTCTTCAGTAATTCGATTGAACAGTCGGTAGCTTGACTGTCCGGTGGTCTTATCGCGATGCAATTCCCAGTTCTCTGGCATAGCTTCGAGTTTCAGTTCTTTCTCTGTCTCGACGTAAATGATGGCATTGTCTGCAAGCCAACCGTTACTCTCAAGCAGTTGTACTGTTTCTGCCAGTAAGCCTTTGCGAAATGGTGGATCAAGGAAAACCATATCGTAAGGAGTGCCTGGTTTCTTAAGGAAAGAGATAGCATCAGTATTCACGACATTGATGTTGTCTGCCTTGAGCTCTTTCGCGTTATCAGAAAGCTGTTTAGCCGCCTTTTGATTCATTTCGAGCAGTGTCACCATTTTTGCTTGGCGAGAAGCTGCTTCAAAACCTAGACCGCCAGAGCCGGCAAATACATCCAAGCAAGTTGAATGTGGGATATCTTGAGCCACCCAGTTAAAGAGTGTTTCTTTTACTCGGTCAATGGTTGGGCGTAATCCTTCTAAATCATGAACAGGCAGCTTTCTACCTCTCCATGAGCCACTAATAATTCGAACAAAGCCTCCGGATGGCTTTTTTTGTGATGTGTTTTGCTGGCGACGTCTTACCATAGATTTTTTGACCGCTAATAAAGTGATACTATACCGAGCCCAATTTAAGTGGGTTCGTGTATTAAATAAATTTGCAATGACAAAGTGTATCAAGCTAAAAGCAAACTTATCACTGCTTTGTCATTTTTCTTTACTATTCGTTTGTACAAGCTTGTATTGTATAACAATAGCAAAGAGTCGACGTGTATTAAGTCAATACAGCTAATTAGTAGATCTAGGAAACTCCTCTGATGACGGAAAAAAAGAAGCGCGGATTATTATCGTGGCTTGGTTTTGGTGAAGAAGAACAAAGCCCAAAAACTCAGAATGAAGCGAACGTAGAAAGCGTTGAAGATCAAACTGAAGTTGAATCACAAGTTGAGGCTGAACAGGTCGCGCCTGAAGCTGAACAAGTTAAGCCAACTGAATCTAAGCCAGTTGAACCTGAGCAAGCGCTTGAAGAGACTCAACAAGAGCAGCAACCTGTCGCAGCAGAAGCAGAAGCAGAAGCAGAAGCAGAAGCAGAAGCAGAAGCAGAAGCAGAAGCAGAACAGGAAGAAGTGGTTGCTCCTCAAGCTAAGGTTGAAGAAGTTCAAGAGAAGCCGACAGAAAGCTTCTTTGCTCGCCTTAAGCGCAGCCTAAGCCGCACTAAAGCAAACATCGGTGCGGGTTTCTTTGGCCTGTTCAAAGGCAAGCAAATCGATGAAGATCTGTTTGAAGAGCTAGAAGAGCAACTTCTGATCGCTGACGTGGGTATGAATACCACGGTTAAGATCATTGAAAACCTGACAGAAAAAGCATCTCGCAATGACCTAAAAGATGGTGAAGCGCTTTATGGTCTGCTCAAAGAAGAGATGGCAGACATCTTAAGCCAAGTGGAACAGCCACTGGTTGTTGATACCACTAAAACACCTTACGTTATCTTAATGGTGGGTGTGAACGGTGTAGGTAAGACAACTACGATCGGTAAGCTGGCGAAACAATTCCAAAATGAAGGCAAGAAAGTGATGCTAGCAGCGGGTGATACCTTCCGTGCAGCAGCCGTTGAACAGCTTCAGGTTTGGGGTCAGCGTAACGATGTGCCGGTTATCGCTCAACACACTGGTGCGGACAGTGCGTCTGTTATCTACGATGCGATTGAAGCAGCGAAAGCGCGTGGTGTTGATGTTGTGATTGCTGATACAGCCGGTCGTTTGCAGAACAAGAGCAACCTGATGGAAGAGCTACGCAAGATCGTTCGTGTAATGAAGAAGATTGATGACTCTGCACCACACGAAATCATGCTAACGCTCGATGCAGGTACAGGTCAGAATGCTATCAGCCAAGCGAAGCTGTTCAGTGAAGTGGCTCCAGTTACGGGTATTACACTGACTAAGCTAGATGGTACGGCGAAAGGTGGCGTAATTTTCTCAATTGCTGACCAGTTCCAGATTCCAATCCGCTACATTGGTGTTGGTGAAGGTATTGATGACCTGCGTCCATTTGAATCTAAAGACTTCATTGAAGCACTATTTAGCCGCGAAGAGTAACGCGAGTAGCAAAGTGGTTTATCCTTAATCTGCTACCGTTTTTAAATTTGATATTAGTGATCGTAAGAGGAATTTTCGGTGATCAAATTTCAGCAAGTGAGTAAAGCCTACCGAGGTGGAAGACAAGCGCTCCAAAAAGTGGACTTTCACCTGAAACGTGGAGAGATGGCTTTTTTGGGTGGGCACTCTGGGGCTGGTAAAAGTACCTTGCTGAAGTTGATCTGCGCGATAGAGCGTCCAACCGATGGACGTGTCTGGTTCAACGATCACGATATCACTCGTATCCCAGCCAAAGACATCCCTTTCTTACGCCGTAATATTGGGATTGTTTTTCAAGACCACCGCCTGCTGATGGACCGTTCGATTTTCGATAACGTCGCTCTGCCTATGCGTATTGAATCTATTTCTGAAAACGAAATAAAACGCCGAGTCAGTGCTGCGTTGGATAAAACCGGTTTATTAGATAAAGCCCGTTGTTTGCCAAGCCAACTTTCGGGTGGTGAACAACAACGCGTGGGTATTGCTCGCGCCGTGGTTAACCGCCCAACTCTGCTTTTAGCCGATGAGCCTACTGGTAACCTAGACCCTGAATTATCTAACCGTGTATTACGATTATTTGAAGAGTTCAACCGCGCAGGTGTGACGATCATCCTAGCGACGCACGATATCGGGTTAGTGAACACTCGCCCTCAGTACCGCCATCTTGAATTAAACCAAGGATTTTTGAGTGAGGTTGAAGATTATGGCCGCGAATAAGCGCATCAAGAAACCTCAATCGAATCGAGCAGCAAACCGCGCTTCAAGCGACGGCTTCTTTGTTGTTCACTGGAAACAAGCCAAGTCATCGTTCTCGCAAATGTGGCAGCGCCCGTTAGGCAACTTGCTGACCCTTGCGGTGATCTCTATGGCGTTGGCGATGCCAGCTTGTTTGTACCTATTAGGTAAAAATGTTGGGGAAGTGGCGCAAGATGTCACTAGCCCGTCACAAATAAGTGCTTATGTAGAGGATGGTATTCCTGAGCCACGAGTAATGGTGCTTAAGGATGAAATCGAAAGTTGGGATCAAGTTGAGCTGGTGGAGTACATTTCTCCGCAGCAAGGGCTTGCAGACCTCAGCCAGTATTCTGGTTTTGAAGACGCCCTAACCATCCTCGACGATTATTCACTGCCAGGTGTGCTGGTGATTACGCCAAGCGTACACAGCGATACCTTAATTAAAGAACTGGCAAGCACAGTTAAACAACAAGAATTAGTGACCGATGTTCGCCTAGACGAAGATTGGTTAGCTCGATTAGATGCGATCAAAGCATTAGCTGCGGTCATCGTGATTACCTTAACGGTATTGATGTTGGGCGCGGTATTTCTGATTATCGGCAATACACTACGATTTAATGTGTTGGCGCATAAAGAAGAGATTCAAACCATGAAGCTGATTGGTGCGACCGACAGCTACATTCTTCGACCATACCTTTATGCTGGGATGTGGTTTGGCGTTTTAGGTTCGATTAGCGCTTGGGTAATGACGGCATTGATCACCGTATTGCTGAACAGCGCAGTGGATGACTTGGCTCAGCTATACGACAGCCACTTCCGTTTAATTGGCCTGAGTTGGGATGAATCTTTACTGCTTTTGATCGTCGGAACTCTGCTTGGTAGTGTGGCTGCGAAGCTTTCTGCACAGCGTCATCTAAAAGAAATTGAACCAGTTTAGGTGAATAGAGTCATATTTAGACGAAAAATAGGCACTTCTTAACCAGTTTTTGCCTTGTATAGACGAATTGATTATGCATAATTACTTCCCCCTCCTTGAAACCTGTTCATTTTAGGTTCAAGATTGTCGGGTTTTAATAGATGTATTACTCCAGATCAGAGATTGATGAGGAACCGAATGGCAAACCAAGCGTATCAAATGGCTTTAGTCACACAAGATAGTTTAGATAGCTATATCCGCTCAGCGAACAGCTACCCAATGCTGACACCTGAAGAGGAACGTGGACTTGCAGAGCGATTACATTACAAAGGTGAGATCGACGCTGCGAAAGGCTTGATCCTTTCCCACCTACGATTCGTGGTGCACGTTGCTAGAGGCTACTCTGGCTACGGGCTGCCAATGGCTGATCTCGTCCAAGAAGGTAACATCGGCTTGATGAAGGCTGTTAAGCGCTTCAATCCAGAAGTTGGTGTTCGTCTCGTCTCGTTTGCTGTTCACTGGATCAAAGCTGAAATCCATGAATACGTTCTACGTAACTGGCGTATCGTTAAAATTGCGACCACTAAGGCACAGCGTAAACTGTTCTTTAACCTTCGTAAGTCTAAAAAGCGTTTGGGTTGGTTCAATAACGGTGAAGTTGAGACGGTTGCTCGTGAACTGGGTGTTGAGCCTTCAGAAGTTCGTGAGATGGAATCTCGCTTAGCGGCACAAGATGCGACGTTTGAAGCGCCTATGGACGATGACGATGGCGGTTCTGCTTACACTGCTCCAGTTTACTACCTAGAAGACAAAGCGTCAGACGTTGCTGAGACGGTTGAAGCGGCTAACTGGGAGTCACACACCAATAATCGCCTAGGGCTAGCACTAGCAAGCTTAGACGAGCGTAGCCAACACATTGTTCGCTCACGTTGGCTAGACGACAACAAGGCAACCCTGCAAGACTTAGCGGATACCTACAGTATCTCTGCTGAGCGTGTTCGCCAGTTAGAAAAGAATGCGATGAAGAAATTGAAACAAGCCGTTGGTGATTTCTAATAGCATCTAGTTTCTATTAGCTTCTACTTTCTAGTCGAGTTAACAAATAGCTGAATTTTGAAAAGGCCGAGATCGAGAGATCTCGGCCTTTTTGTTTTGGATCGATTTCTCAACTTTTGCGATCGAAATTTGCAAAATGATTTTGTGGATAACTCTGTGAGAAGTTTATTCGTCAGCTGTCTAAAAGCAGGGTGTAGTAAGGCTTTGGTGGGGTTTTTCGAGTGGGGATATGTTTCAGTTAACCCACAGTTAGATCAGGATCATTACTACATGTTGTGGATCTATTTTTGAAAAGGCACTTTATTCACGCAATTCACAGATTTATCCACAAATGGTGTAAAAGTGATCGCTGGTGGATAACCTTATTAAGTGGATGTGAATGTTAGCCTTGGGATAGGTTACAATGGCAGCAAAGTAAATCAGTATAAAAAGAGAAAGTCATGGACCAGTTTAAACATATCGATGTTAAAGGCGCTCAAGCCCTCATTGAACAAGGCGAAGCTCGACTTGTCGATATACGTGACCCGCAATCTTTTGCGGTTGCCCACCCAAAAACAGCCTACCACCTGACTAACGATACGATGGTGTCGTTCATGGATGAGGTTGAGTTTGAACAACCTATCTTAGTGATGTGCTACCACGGCATCAGTAGCCAAGGTGCAGCACAATATTTAGTGAACCAAGGCTTTGAAGAGGTATATAGTGTTGATGGTGGTTTCGAAGCTTGGCATCGTGCTGAACTTCCAGTGATCGCAGGTTAATGACTTTCATCACCTGAACCGCCTTAACCATCCCTCATAGAATGAATAGGAAGTAACAATGATTAGATTGATGGTGTTAGACAATCCACGTCTTGCTCAAGCATTTATTGATTATATGGCCTCGCGTCAGATCCCTATTCAGATGTCTCCAGAGGGAGAAGGGCGCTTTGCTCTTTGGTTGCTTGATGGCCAATTTCAGGTTGAAACCGAAGCTGAGCTGAATCGTTTTCTGGCTGAGCCTAATCATAAACGTTATCAAGCGGCGTCTTGGGACATGGCAGAGACCAGAAAGAGCAACTTCCATTACCTCACGCCAAGCTTCATGGGCATGATCAAAGCCAAAGCAGGCCCTGTGACACTAAGCCTGATGTTGGTGTGTGTGGTGATTTTTGCGCTGCAACAGATCGGTTTTGGCCAAGCTATTTTCAATGCCCTGCATTTCCCAGCGGTGGATGGACAGCAATGGCAATTGTGGCGTTGGCTGAGTCATGCCGTTCTGCATTTCTCTGTTATGCACATCGCATTTAATATTTTGTGGTGGTGGCAGCTAGGCGGAGACATTGAGAAGAAACTAGGTAGCCTCAAGCTACTTCAGATCTTTGCTGTATCTTCTGCGCTTTCAGGTGCTGGGCAGTATTGGGTTGAAGGGGCGAACTTCGGTGGTTTGTCTGGTGTTGTGTATGCCTTGGTTGGTTACTTATGGGTGGTTGGTGCGAAGGCGCCACAGCTTGGGTTGGGTATCCCAAGACAGATTGTCGGCTTTATGTTGGTGTGGTTGGTGCTTGGGTACATGCAGCCATTTATGGCTATCGCCAATACGGCGCATTTAGCTGGCCTAGCCGCTGGTGTGATTATTGGCTTTATCGATGCGATGAAAGCACCAAGCTCGGCAAGAAGCTAACTCATCTCTTCTAATGAGTAGCCAAACGATAGAGACAAAAAAGCGGCCAGATGAGCCGCTTTTTTATTGGGATTCGTTTTACATCATTACTGATAAAGGTATTTGGTAAACAGTAAATCAGCAATCAGGGTTTTACCTGTCTCTGGAAGTAAAATCTTGTTGAGGTGCTCAACTAAGGATTTTCTTAAGTCTTCACGGCCAGATAGAGACTTAATGGTTTCTTCGTTTTGTTTGCCAAGCAATTCAATCACCGCATCACGAATCAGTGGTTGGTGATGCTCAATAGCGGCCAAGTCGTTACTATTTGCCACCATGATGTCGAGGCGAACCTGAATGTAGCCCAGTTTTTTACCTTTAGTGTAAAAATTGGTGGTCAGGTCTGGCTCTAGCGTGAAGTAGGCGAGTTTAGCTACCGACTCCTCTTCAGCGAAACTTGATGCTGAAAAGAGTAAGGTAATCGCAAGAAATATTTGGGCTACATAACGTTTGTGCATATTTGTGACTTTTCTTTAGTTTATTCGCGATATTCGAAACGCATTAGTCTTGTTACAATGAGCGGTCTAAATCTAAATACGTTTACAATTCGAAGAACGCTTTAATTTTGTTCGAAAGTTGAAGCTTTATTGTACGTGTAAAGTCACCTATTGAATACTAGTATGAATCAGCCAATATCGCTGTATCTTAATTCGTTAATGAATGTAGATTGGCAAAGTACAGAAACATTTGATTTTCCTAATGAAACCACCAAAGAGTGGCTGATGGAGCAAGGTTCTCTTTCCCGCAAGTTGGGGAAGTGCTGTCAGCACCTGTCTGTTGAGTTGCTTCATAATCAAGTTGTAGAACGCTCAATGCTGCAACAAGACGAGGAACATCTTTTATCATCGTTTGATTGCTTACTGCGTAAAGTGATTTTAAAGGGTGATGACGAACCGTGGGTGTTAGGTCGAACCTTGATTCCCCGAGTCACATTAGAAGATCATCAGCACTCAGACCTTTCTCAACAAGGTAATGTCCCGCTTGGATTGACCGTTTTCAGTGCTGAGAATGTGGAGCGAGATGCGCTGCAAGTCGGTTGGGTTATTGCAGGCGATGAGCGATTACTCGCGCGTCGTTCTCGATTATGGATGAACCATAAACCGATGCTTGTGGCAGAACTGTTTTTACCAACATCACCCATTTACTCTAAGGAGAGTGTGTAAATGCTTGCCACCAAAGCGAAGGCGTATTGGCAATTAACGCGAATGAATCGCCCGATTGGTACCCTGTTACTCCTTTGGCCGACCTTGTGGTCACTGATTATCGCCGCACAAGGTATGCCTGATTTTGATGTCTTGGTTGTTTTCGTACTCGGCGTGGTGTTGATGCGTTCGGCTGGTTGTGTGATCAATGACTTTGCTGACCGTAAAGTAGATGGTCATGTTAAACGTACCAAGCAGCGCCCACTGCCCTCAGGTTTGGTTTCCAGTAAGGAAGCGATTCTGCTCTTTTTAGTGCTAGCCGTAGTTTCATTCATGTTGGTACTCACCATGAACCCATTGACCATTAAGCTCTCATTTATTGGAGTGGGTCTAGCATTCATCTACCCTTTCATGAAGCGTTTTACGCATCTTCCACAGTTGTTTCTTGGCTTAGCGTTTAGTTGGGCGATACCAATGGCTTGGGCGGCACAAACCAATGAACTGCCAAGTATTGTGTGGTTTATCTTCGTGATTAACGCGTTGTGGACGATTGCTTACGACACGCAATATGCGATGGTTGACCGAGATGATGACTTGAAGATTGGTATTAAATCGACGGCTATTTTATTTGGTCGCTTCGATAAACTGATTGTTGGCTCTTTGCAACTCGTCACCCTAGCGATGCTGATTGCGTTAGGAATGCATTACCAACTAGGTGATACCTTCTATTGGGCATTGTTGGTAGCAGGAAGCTTGTTTGTGTATCAACAACACCTGATGCGCCACCGTGATCGAGACCTTTGTTTCCAAGCCTTTCTAAACAACAACTATGTTGGAATGGCTGTGACAGCGGGTTTGTTCATTACCTTCTGGTAAGCATCCGCTTTTCGAGTTAACGAATGCTAAAGAAAAAGGCACCCATTGGGTGCCTTTTTTGATCGTGTTCGGTCTCGTTATTCAAGAGATTCCAAGCTGATGATTACTCCGCTTGGTGGATACTTTCTTGAATCGTCAAACGTACTTCAGGATAAAGCATTGAGTAGAGAAGCTTAGCGAATTGCTGAGTCTTTTCTAAATCACAGTTGCCATCGTTATCCAGATATTGCTGTTGTTTCAGAGTGGCGAACATCGACGCAAACACGCCTTTATCGAAGAACTCTGGTGCATTGATGCCTTGTAGACGACCAAGTCGCTGTGCAATGTCTTGGCTCTTCTGTTCAAGATCGGATTTATCCAGATCAGGATTCTCTGCCAACAGGTTCAGAGCAATAGAGTAGCGTTGTAGCGTCTCTGAAATCGTACGACCTAACAGCATCAGTGCTTGGCTGTTTGATTGGTTGATGGTGACTTCGTTATCAGAAACCACAAGCATACCTTGGTTAACCAGCTCTTCAATGATGTTAGAAACCACGCCTTCAAGCTTGTCTTCGTCGTAGCTTAGGAACAGCTCTTTCTTCAAGAACGGGTAGATAGCAGCAACGTTCTCTTGAATTGCGTCAATCGATAAACCACGCTGACGAATGGTCATCTGTGCAATTAGCGATGGCAGAGCAAACAAGTGAATGATGTTGTTTCGGTAGTAGGTCATCAGAATGGACTGGTGACGGTCTAGCGAAATGATGTCGCCCATTGAGTCTGATTCAATCAAGAACTTGTTCAGTGACTCAGCATGTTTTACCAAATCTTCAGCGCTGTCTTTTGGCACAGTGAACGTTGCCGAATATGGAACGTTCTTAAGCAGAGACAGGTAGCAATTGATCTGAGAAACCAAAGAGTCACGAGACAATGCGCGCTGTCTTGAAGCCAATAGTGCCGTTGCACAAAGGGTCAGTGCATTGGTCGCTGCCGCATCGTTAATGTGCGTCATCATTTTGGTCGCCAAGTCATTAACCACCGGATTCATCCATTGTGGTTTGCTGGTACCCATTGGGTCGATGTCTTTGGTCCACTCAGGTGAGTGTTCATTCAGATATTGGTTAAGCTGAATCGGCTCACCGAAGTTCACATAGCCTTTACCAAAGTTACGCAGCTTACGAATGGTACGAATCACTAAGCTCGCGTTTTCTTTCTCTTTACGCTTGCCTCGAAGTTCTTTCGCGTAAGTCGCTACTTCCATCACGTGTTCGTAGCCGATGTACACAGGAACCAAAGTCACCGGACGGTTCATGCCGCGCAGCATTGCTTGGATTGTCATCGCTAGCATGCCCGTTTTCGCTTGCAGTAGACGACCTGTACGAGAACGACCACCTTCGCTGAAGTACTCTACTGAGTAACCTTTAGCGAACAATTCCGCTAGGTATTCACGGAAAATCGTCGAGTACAGCTTGTTGCCTTTAAAGCTACGACGAATAAAGAACGCACCACCATGACGGAAAATAGGACCGGCAGGGAAGAAGTTCAGGTTGATACCCGCAGCGATGTGCGGAGGCACCATGCCTT
This sequence comes from Vibrio sp. 10N.261.46.A3, assembly GCF_041472995.1. Classification (NCBI taxonomy): domain Bacteria; kingdom Pseudomonadati; phylum Pseudomonadota; class Gammaproteobacteria; order Vibrionales; family Vibrionaceae; genus Vibrio; species Vibrio sp. 10N.261.46.A3. Next base: position 44,000 of record NZ_JBFRRH010000008.1, read on the forward strand.
CGTGGTAAAGCACATAAGAAAGCAGTAAGTAGTCCATGTGGCTACGGTGACAAGGCACGTAAACAATCTCGTGACCATCTTGAGCCAACTTACGAACCGTTGAAGCGTTGCTGATATGCAGGCCTTGGTACAACTTATTCCACAGCCAACCAAGAATCTTCTCACCGCGTTTGATCAGCGAGTAAGAGAAGTTCGCAGCAATCTCGTCCATGATGTCTTGAGCTTCTTTGCTCGCTTTCTCGATTGAGATGTTCTTTGCTTGCGCTTCGTCTTCAATCGCTTTTTTGATCGCTTCTGATTTTAGTAGGCGATCAAACAGAGCTTGGCGGCTTGGCAGGTTAGGGCCTGATGCAGCAAGCTTTTGGCGAGAGAAGTGAATACGTGCCACGCGCGCCAATTTGTGCGCGATGGTGCTGTCGGTGCCATGTGAATTAGCCATGTAGCGTAGAGAAACCACTGGGCTGAAACGCACCAGACAGTCACGACCTGCGAGCAATACCGCTTTTGATTTCTCTAAGCCGTTCATTGCCTGTAGGTAAGGCTTCTGGTTATTCTCTTTACCAGGTTTGCGTCCCCACAGCACTGTAGCAGGGATAACTTGAACATCGAGCTCAGAGTCGTCAGCGTGCAGTGAAAGCAATTCAGAGAACACTTCAATTGAAGAGCTTGGTACATAATCATCATCTTGCAGCAGAGTTTTACGAGAAGAGATGAAAACGTAGCGTTGCAGTGATTTACCGTTGATTTCAAGCTTGCTCAACGGATCAGGTAGGCCTAATTCAAGTGCATGTTTTTGCAATGTAAGAATGTCTACACTTGAGCGAAACGGTAAGGCGTATACAATCGGTTTGCTCAAATCAATGTTCAAATCCTCAACAGGGTTTGAAGGAATTGATGTGCCCTTTACCAATAGGGATAAAGGTAGCTTCATTAATGAACGTGAAAAAGATTGTCCAGAAGACATATAGGTTCACTGCCTCAATAGTTATTTCAATGTGCTGAAGCGTATCTCTATTTCTCTGATAAAAAGGATAAATCCTATGAGTGAAATAGGGATAAGCCTAGGCGTAAATTTAATCGATGCAAGAATACCAGAAACTGGTCTAACCTTTTAATGGAAATAGTCATATTGCCGTTAAGTTTGTGGAAAATCATTCATCGACTGATTGAGTATAGGGTTAAAAATGACCAAAAAATCAAACACCGGATTCAAACGCATCATCAAAGCAGCAGGCTTTTCATGGCAAGGCATTACGAGTTCGTTTAAAAACGAGGCTGCATTTCGACAGGAAGTGTTCATGGCGGCCGTGCTTATTCCGTTGGCATTTTACTTAGATGTAAGCCAAGTTGAGCGAATCTTGATGATCTCATCGGTGGTGTTGGTGATGGTTGTCGAGTTAATCAATACCGCGATTGAAGCGGTTGTCGACCGAATCGGCAGTGAACATCATGAGCTTTCTGGGATGGCGAAAGATGTCGGCTCGGCAGCGGTTTTCATCTGTTTGGCACTCGCAGGTTATGTGTGGCTAGAGATCTTGTTTTTGTAATTTGCTAAAAATTAACTAAAAACAACCAATTGCTTTGCTTTTGTTCAGTTACTGGATATACTCACAGTCAACTGTATAAAAAGACAGGTGAATCATGAAGCCGTTAACGCCCCGCCAGCAACAAGTCTTTGACCTTATCAAAGGTAAGATCGAAGATTCCGGTATGCCACCGACACGAGCAGAAATCGCGCGTGAACTAGGCTTCCGTTCTGCTAATGCTGCAGAAGAACATTTGAAAGCTCTTGCTCGTAAAGAAGCGATTGAGATTATCCCGGGTGCGTCTCGCGGTATTCGTATTTTGCTTGAAGATGCAGCAAACGAAGAGCAAGGTTTACCATTAATAGGTCAGGTTGCCGCAGGTGAGCCTATTCTGGCTCAAGAGCATGTAGAAATGCATTACCAAGTTGACCCAGGCATGTTTAAACCACAAGCTGACTTCTTACTTCGTGTGAATGGCGAAAGTATGAAAGACATCGGTATTATGGATGGTGATTTATTGGCTGTTCATAAAACTCAAGATGTTCGTGATGGTCAGGTTGTCGTGGCTCGTGTCGATGATGATGTAACGGTAAAGCGCCTAGAACGTAAAGGTTCAACGGTTCTGTTACATGCTGAAAATGAAGAATTTTCTCCAATCCATGTCGATCTTGAATCTCAACACTTGTCTATTGAAGGCCTTGCGGTCGGTATTATTCGTAACACCGACTGGATGTAGTCATTACAAACAGATTATTGATATTCATTCTCAATAACTTGTTATTGTAATTGATATTCATTATCATCTTCTTTGTCGAGATACAAGGAAGATGATGATGTCAAACACAACCAAACCTCAAATAAAGCCGCTTGCTCGTAAGCCGCGCTCCTCTGTGCAAAAGGCTTCTTCTGAACAAGGGTCTGTACACCAAGAATTCCAAGTTCCGACGAATCTCGTTCAACATCTTTGGTTTCGTAGTCGTGAAAGCCTAGCCGATGACGGTCTCGTTTATGATCCTATCGCAGCTCAAGCTTGCAAGCGCTGCCAACTCGCACCTGAATGTCTTACAGGCGAGCTAGACCAGCAACAACTTCTCTACGCAACACTGACTCAACTTTGTGACTCTCAAGTTCAGCAATTTCTATCTCACAACCCAGATGCTTGGATCATCAATGTTGGGGCAGGGCTCGACACCCGTTTCTACCGTTTGGATAATGGACGCTGCCATTGGGTTGAGTTGGATGTCACGGAAAACCTAGTGTGGCGCCAACGCCTGTTCCACAAAAATGAACGCTATCGTTTGGAGTGTGGTTCTGTCGATGACCTAACTTGGCTGGATGAACTTAATATTCCAGAACAAGCCTCGGTGATGGTGGTGTGTGAACATGCTCTGCTCGATTGCAATGAACAACAGACCGCGAACTTTATTCAGTCTTTGAGCCGCTACTTTACTCATGCACACGCGTGTTTAGTGTTAGCTGGAGATAAAAGCTCTAGTGCTCTTGGGCAAAAGCTCGGTTCTGGAAAGTATGCGCATGGCCTGTCTTCTCCAATAAACAGTGTTCTCAATTGGCTGCCATGGGCACAATGGGTAAAAGCGTTTTCTCCCCTAGACCAGCAATGCAATCGTTGGAAATTGTGGCAGCGATTATTGTGTAAGATCTCTCAGGTCAAAAAGCGTTTAACGCCACAGTTAGTGCTCGTTAAGTGGTAACCCTAGCGGCTCTGTATTTCGAGTAACTGAGTACATAGCCGGTATAAGTAAAATTCCACAACATAGTGAAAGCCCACCCACTAGGTTAAACTATCGCCTCTAATCTAAGAGGTGATCGTGAAGCTATTTAATCCCCAAACTATTTTTCAAACGCTATCCAATCAGGCGATGCACAAAAAAGTGCTGTTGCTCGCGATCCCGATGGTTCTCTCTAATATTACTGTTCCACTGCTGGGCTTAGTCGATGCGGCGGTTATCGGTCACCTCGAGCACTCTTGGTATTTAGGTGGTGTGGCACTGGGCGGCACAATGATCAGCGTGACCTTTTGGTTGCTCGGTTTCCTGCGTATGTCGACAACAGGGCTAGCCGCACAATCTTATGGTGCGAATGATGGCAAGCAACTTGGTTTGGTCTTCGTGCAAGGTGTGACCATGGCCTTAGGGTTTGCTGGTGTCTTTTTGCTTTTACACAGTCTAGTCGCCGATTTAGTTTTCTCATTGAGTAGCGCCAGTGATCAAGTTAAGCACTATGGTCAGCAATATTTCTCAATCCGCGCCTGGAGTGCACCTGCTGCGCTAACTAACTTTGTAATTCTAGGTTGGCTGCTCGGGACTCAAAATGCCAAAGCGCCAATGTGGATGGTGATCATCACCAATATCACCAATATCGTTTTGGATATCGTTTTTGTTATCGGCTTAGGATGGCAAGTGGAAGGTGCAGCATTTGCATCTGTAATGGCTGATTATGCCGGTCTAACATTTGGCTTGATTTGTGTTTACCGAATCTGGGCGAAGAAGCAGTTACCATCGCCATGGGATCTACTTAATAAAACCAGTCAAGGCTTGAGTCGCTTCGTAAAACTGAATCGCGATATTTTTCTGCGCTCTTTGTGTCTGCAAGCCACGTTCACTTTCATGACCTTCCAAGGGGCAAGCTTTGGTGATGATGTAGTGGCAGCTAATGCAGTGCTGATGAGCTTCTTGATGATCATTTCTTATGGGATGGATGGCTTTGCTTACGCGATGGAAGCAATGGTGGGTAAGGCGATAGGGGCTAAAGACAAAGATGAGTTGAATCAGTCGTTGATTGGTACTTTCTTCTGGAGCTTTAATATTTGTTTGGTGTTGACCATAGTGTTCGCAATCGCTGGCTCTAGCTTAATTAATATGATCACCACAATCCCAGATGTAAAAAGCCAAGCTGAGGTGTACCTACCTTGGTTGATCGCAATGCCACTGGTTTCAATGTGGTGCTTCTTACTCGATGGTATTTTTGTTGGAGCAACTAAAGGCAAGGACATGCGTAATAGTATGTTTGTCGCGACCTGCAGCTTCTTTGCTATTTTCTTCCTAGCGTCCAGTTTAGAAAATCATGCTCTGTGGCTTGCGATGCTGAGTTTTATGGCAATGCGTGGTATTGGTCTTGGTGTGTTATTTGTTTCTCAGTGGAAGAAGGGCGAATTCCTCGCTTAGTTCTAACGGGTACAAATAGAAGATGTACAGACTAAATGGCATTTAGAACATCATGATCTAATTACTTTAGTTGCTATATTTTTCAATGGCTTAAATGAAAACAGCAAGCTCATGGCTTGCTGTCTATGTATTTAGCCTATGGGTGGTCAAATACTCCTGTTAGTTCTTTATTTAGAACAAACGGTTAAGGCCGTTAAGAGCGGCAACACGATAAGCCTCTGCCATCGTTGGATAGTTAAAGGTGGTATTTACAAAGTACTCGATGGTATTTGCTTCACCTTTCTGCTCCATAATCGCTTGGCCGATATGGATGATTTCAGCGGCACGCTCACCAAACACGTGGATACCCAAAATCTCTTTGGTTTCACGGTGGAATAGGATCTTCAAGCTACCAATATCTTTACCAGCGATTTGAGCTCGAGCTAAGTGTTTGAATGAAGAACGTCCCACTTCATACGGTACTTTAGCTGCGGTAAGCTCTTGCTCGGTTTTACCTACTGAGCTGATCTCAGGGATGGTGTAGATGCCGGTTGGAATGTCTTCAATTAGGTGACCTTCAGCTTCGCCTTTGACAATAGCTTGGGCAACAAATCGACCTTGGTCATAAGCCGCGCTCGCTAGGCTAGGGTAGCCAATCACATCACCGACAGCGTAAACATGGTCAACATTGGTTTGGTAGTTGGTGTTTACTGATACTTGACCACGCGAGTCCGCTTCTAAGCCAACAGCACCAAGGTTCAGTTTATCGGTATTACCCGTTCGGCCATTGGCATACAGTAGGCAATCAGCACGCATCTTTTTGCCTGATTCTAAGTGAATAATCACGCCATCATCAGTGCCTTCAATTTTCTCAAAGGTTTCATCGTTACGAATCACGACGCCACTGTTCCAGAAGTGATAAGAAAGCGCATCTGAGGTTTCATTGTCTAGGAATGACAACAGACGGTCACGAGTATTGATAAGATCGGTTTTTACACCCAAACCGCGGAAAATCGATGCGTATTCACAACCAATAACGCCAGCACCATAGATGATGATGTGTTGCGGGTCGTGTTTAAGAGAAAGAATCGAGTCGCTGTCGTAGATACGTTCATGCAGGAAGTCGACGTTATCTGGTTGGTAAGGGCGAGAGCCTGTCGCGATAACAAATTTGTCTGCACTGTAATGTTCTTCAGTGCCATCGCTTTGCATTACCGAGACAGTGTTGGTATCGATAAAACGCGCAGTACCAAATACCAGCGTGCACTGGTTACGGTCGTAGAAGCCTTGGCGTAATCGAGTCTGCTTGTCGATAACCGATTTAGCATGACCTAAAATGTTAGAAAACGTTGAGTGTATGCTTTTGTTATTCTGACAAAACAGCGGATTGCTGTTGAATTCGATAATACGGCTTACGGCATGGCGCAGCGCTTTTGAAGGAATGGTTCCCCAGTGAGTACAACCACCACCAACGCTGCTCTCTTTTTCAATGATTGCAACGTTCAACCCGGCTTTGGTTAATCCCATCGCTGCCCCTTCTCCTCCGGGGCCACTACCAATTACGATTACATCAAAGTGGTTGGAGTGCGGCATAGATATCTTCCTTGTTATATTTGATTAACATTGCTTTAGCGAGATTTTAACTGATTCTGTTCTTGGGTACATGAAAAGGGCATCAGAGAGTCGGTGGGATCACGCAGTGTTATCGAAAAAATAATATTTGGTATGTCGTATGTCTCCAAATGACAGTGTGGATATTGAAATTTTTTCTTCGAACGTATTTACTTCGGTACGTGAACAAAGAGGTATGTTTAGTGTCTTATATAACCAGAGTGCCTTATATAAATAAGTGATTCGCGTTATATTGAACAGAGTATTAGACATGCCTGTTTAGGCTGTAAAAGAAGAAATTGATAAAGTATGAAACCAATGGGTATTCGCGCACAGCAAAAAGAAAAAACTCGTCGCAGCTTAATCGATGCAGCATTTAGCCAACTCAGCGCCGATCGTAGTTTTTCCAATCTAAGCTTGAGAGAAGTCGCTCGTGAGGCTGGAATAGCACCGACTTCCTTTTATCGTCATTTCAAAGACATGGATGAGCTTGGCTTAACCATGGTTGATGAAGGTGGCTTACTGTTGCGCCAGTTAATGCGTCAAGCTAGACAACGCATAGTAAAAGAAGGCAGTGTGATTCGCACATCGGTTGAAACCTTTATGGAATTCATTGAAAGCAGCCCTAACGTATTCAGACTGTTATTGCGAGAGCGCTCAGGAACTTCATTTGAGTTTCGTGCAGCGGTAGCTCGTGAGATACAGCACTTCTCTGCTGAGTTAACCGAATATTTGATAACGACTGGCATGACAAGGGACGAAGCTTTCACTCAAGCGGAAGCCTCGGTTATCTTGGTCTTCAACTCAGGGGCAGAAGCATTAGATTTAGATCGACGTCAGCGAGATGAATTGGCTGAACGCTTGATTATGCAATTGCGAATGATGGCCAAAGGAGCTTTTTGGTATCGTAAAGAACGTGAACGTAACCGATTAAAAGGCGGGATTGAATAATGTCGAATGAAAATAATACTGTAAACCGTGGTTCTGAAAGAAAGACACTCGTACTTGCTGTTGTAGCCGGTGTGTGTGGTGATGCATTGTTATCTTGGGTAACAATGAGCGAAGTGGGCTTCTCAATTTTCCCGCTGATCGCTTTAGTTTTGGCAGTACAAGCGCTTTACCAAGAATACTTAACTAACCCAGTATCTGAAGATATCCCACTAGTTGGTCTAGCTTGTTTCTTCGTGGGTGCATTTGGCCACTCGGCTTTTGTGAAAGCACAGCACCCTGATGCAGGTTCAAACTTCTTTGCGATTATAGTCGCGATGCTGCTTTTAGCCTGGGTAGGTAAGAAGCTAGGTTTTATCGGTAAAACCGCTTAAACCAATCTACAAATAAGAAAACGAGCCAATTGGCTCGTTTTCTTGTATCTGCTGTTTGTCTTAGACAGAGAAAGCGAGACTTATGCTTTACGCTCTAAGAACACACCCGCTTCCATGTGGTGGGTGTAAGGGAACTGGTCAAACAGAGCAAAGCGAGTGATATCGTGTGTTTCGCTTAGAATGTCTAGGTTCTCTTTCAATGTTTCAGGGTTACAAGAGATGTACATGATGCGCTCGTAGCCTTGAACCATCTTACAAGTGTCAACATCCATACCTGAACGCGGTGGATCAACAAAGATAGTGTTGCAGTTGTAGCTCTTAAGATCGATGTTCGCTTGCTGTAGACGACGGAACTCACGCTTGCCTTCCATCGCTACAGTAAAATCTTCTGCAGACATACGGATGATTTGAACATTTTCAATCTTGTTCGCCGCGATGTTGTATTGCGCAGATTCTACTGACGGTTTCGCCAGTTCTGTCGCCAGTACACGCTCGAAGTTTTGTGCCAGCGCTAATGAGAAGTTACCGTTACCACAGTAAAGCTCAAGCAAGTCGCCTTTGCTGTCTTGAGTACAGTCGTCAGCCCATTCCAACATTTTCTCTGCTACTTTGCCGTTTGGTTGAGTAAAGCTGTTCTCTACTTGCTGGTAGATGTAGCTATCACCATTCACGTCTAGCTTTTCAATGACGTAGTCGCGGTCCAGTACGATTTTCATCTTACGCGCACGGCCAATTAGGTTTAGGTTAAAACCTTCATCGTTCAATTGCTGCTTCAGTGCTTTAGCATCTTGAATCCACTGTTCACCCAATTGACGGTGGTAAAGCAGTGACACCAAAATCTCGCCGCTTAATGTAGAAAGGAAGTCTACTTGGAATAGCTTGTGGCGCAGAGAGTGGTTGTCCTTCATTGCATCTGTTAATAGAGGCATTAGGTCATTGATAAGACGGCTAGCTGCAGGGAACTGGTCTACGCGGTATTTTTCTTTAGTCTCTTGATTGAACATGACGTAATACATATCGTCACCTTCATGCCACACGCGGAACTCAGCACGCATGCGGTAGTGTTGTTCTGGAGATTCATACACTTCCAGTTCAGGCACATCATATTCTGAGAACATTTCTGTAAGACGCTCTGTCTTTTCTGCCAGTTGTTCTTGGTAGCGTTGCGGGTTTACATCTAAATTCGCCATTGTTATGCCTTTTGCTGTCGTGCTTTTAAATCAAGAGCGCAGATTTTATTCAATCACAGGCGCTTGTCCAGTGTTGAGAGCCATTCAATGTAAATCGACCATGAAAACTATAGCTTATAACAATCTTAGACTAGACAAATGATTCAGAGGTCAATACTATCTTCGGCAAGCTGGTGCCATTTAGATGTATAGATGGCTGAAGAGGGAATCTGGTGTAAATCCAGAACTGACGCGCAGCGGTAAAAGAGAACGAGTATTCATAAGACACTGCAAATAGCTTTTTGTGGGAAGTCGAATATTAGGTAACCATAAGGGTTGTGCTCTTGAGTCCGAATACCTGCCAGCGGCCAAACCATAAGATGTGGTTTGGTAGGACTTTACGCGATTTAGGATCACAACATGAACAAATCCCTTTTAGCGGTTGCTGTAGCATCGCTGCTTTCACCTATCTCCAATTTACACGCCCAAGAAGCATCTGCCGACGAAACCATGGTGGTGACGGCTAACCGTTTTGATCAAGTTGATGGCGCAGTATTAGCGCAAACTGTAGTGGTTACCAAAGAAGACATTTCAAAACTTCAAGCAAATAGCCTTATTGACGTTTTTCGAACGTTGCCAAGCGTTGAAGTTGCTCAATATGGTGGTCGCGGGCAAACAGCCTCATTCTATGTGCGAGGCGGTAGTTCTTCTCAAGTTCTAGTCCTAATGGATGGAACTCGCTTACCAAGAGCTATGATGGGTGGTGTTGATTTTAACTCTTTGCCAGTTAACTCAATTGAACGAATTGAATTCATTCGTGGTGCGCGCGCCTCTATATATGGTTCAGAAGCTATTTCTGGTGTCATCAATATTATTACTAGAGCAGATGTGAATGAGAATGCCGTTAAAGTGTATGGCGGGTATGGCACAAACAATCATTATGTAACCTCCTTAGCTGCTCTGCATAAAATTGATGATAACCAACATATTAAAGCTGTTGTTGGTTATGAAAAGGACGATGGATTTAATGTTAAGCCGATTGAGGGTATCAATGATGGTGATGAGCACGGCTTTGAGTCATACAATTTAAATATTGGCTACCAAAATCAGCTAACCAAGACAGTTAATGCCTTTGTTAATGTTGTGGCTTATGACAACGAAGGTGAGTACGACAATAGCTCGGCAGCTTCTCCTTGGGGGCCTGCTCGACATGAAGAGAAAGTTGGCCGAACTGAATTTCGTTCAATCAATACAAACTTGGCTTATAACGAAGATAACCTCACTTCAACCTTAGACCTTACTTATGCAGAGCAAGACAACTACGATTATATTGTAGGTAAGAGTAAGAAAAGTGGTGGTATCACATCGATTAACCAAATCAATGCTGCTTGGTTGAATTCATACCGAGTAAACGAGCAGTTGGCTTTGGGTGGTGGTTTAGATTACCGACGTGAAGAGTTAGATGAAGGTTATACAGGTTCTAGTTACTATAAACCAGAAGAGAACCCTCGTGAAAACTATGGTGTGAGTGTTATTAGTCAATACACTATAGATAGCTGGACACTTGAAGCAAGTGCTCGAAATGATGAGAACAGCCAATATGGAAACAACACGACGTGGCAAGCAGCGGCGGGTTGGGCATTCCTTGATAATTATGAGCTTAAAGCGAGTCATGGTACTGCATTTAGAGCACCTACGTTTTTAGACTTATATTACCCAGGTTACGAAGCTCCTAATCTAAAAGCAGAAGACTCTCAAAATACAGAGTTAACACTTGAAGGCACACATTCTTATCTAGATTGGTCTATTACTGGCTTTATCAACAAGATTGATAACATGTTGATGTGGCAGGGGGCTGGCATGACCAATATTGGTGAAGCTGAAATCAAAGGTGTTGAACTGGGTTTAGGTTTTGATACTTCAATCGTTACACACCAGTTTTACTTAGATTGGAAAGATCCAGTAGATAAGTCTAATGGTAAAGAGCAGCAATTAGCATACCGTTCTAAACAAGGCGCTAAATGGAACGCCTTTGCTGAGTTAGGTGATTGGGTTCTGGGCTCTCAGTATCTTTATCAAGGTGAGCGTTTTAATGGTACGACACGATTAGCAAGCTACAGCCTTTGGAATTTTACTGCTGAGTACGCAGTTTCGGCAGATCTTAAGGTGAAAGGGAAACTGAGTAACGCATTCGATAAAGATTATGAAATGTATAGTGGTTACGCGACACCGGGTCGTGAATACTTCGTATCAGCATCTTACCAATTCTAATTATCACCTAAACCGCCTCCGGGCGGTTTTTTCTTATTGGGTATATCAATGAAAAAGAAAGTCGTCATAAGTTGGTCGTCAGGCAAAGACTCTACATTAACCCTAGAACGTCTACTTGAAAGCACCGAGTATGAAGTTGTTGCTCTCTATACGACATATGTTGGAGATGAAGTTCCTTTCCAAGTCACTCCAATTGAGGTTGTCGGAATGCAGGCAACATTGATCGGCTTGCCATTAATAACGATTGAGCTGCCTGAAGTCTTCCCAAGTAATGAGATCTATCAAAATACGATTGTTACGGCGCTTAAAGGATCTGGTTTATCTATTGATGCTGTGGCATTCGGCGATATGTTTTGCAATGGTATTGCTGATTACCGAAGAAGTTATATAGAACCTGCGGGTTGGGAGTGTGTATTTCCTCTACTGGGAGAGAGTAGCCAAGCGCTGGCTCAAGAAATCATAGATAGAGGAATCGAAACCTTTCTCGTCACAGTCGATAGCGATGCATTAGACATGAGCTATTGCGGGAAAGAATACACGCTTGAGCTAATAGACAGTTTGCCAAGCCACGTCGACCCATGTGGTGAAGATGGTGAGTTTCATACCTTAGTAACGTCAGCGCCATGCTTTAAAGGAAAGCTTAAGATTGAGCTAGAAAATGCAGAGTAGGGTGAGCGCTTTGTGCATCAACGCTACCGAGCTTGCATTATATAGAGTGATGATTGGCGAAAACTAAGTGAAGGGGTATCATTGCTGCGGAACTTATTACAGGTAATCGTTGTGTCGGAAAGCATACAAAAAAACATATTGGTCTTTGATTCTGGAGTTGGCGGTCTGTCTGTATATAAAGAGATAAGCCAGTTACTACCCAATCACAACTATATCTATGTATTCGATAACGAGGCTTACCCATATGGTGAGCTCGATCAGCAAGTCCTCATTCAGCGAGTCCAAAGTATCGTGGCCAGTTTTGTGGCGAGTCACGCTATTGATATTGTCGTGATAGCTTGTAATACGGCCAGTACGATAGTCCTGCCTAAACTTCGCGCTAATAACCTTATCCCTATTGTCGGTGTTGTCCCGGCAATCAAACCTGCCTCGTTACTGGCTAATAAAGCGGTTGGACTTATTGCAACTCCTGCGACGATTACTCGTGAATACACACACGAGCTCATCAAAAACTTCTCGAGTAATAAAAGAGTAGAGCTGTTGGGTTCAACTCGGCTGGTGGATATGGCCGAAGATAAACTCAGAGGTGAGGAGATTAGTCTTGAAGAGTTACAGCAAATCCTTCAACCGATGATCAACACAATTGATGTGGCCGTATTAGGGTGTACCCATTTCCCACTGATCAAATCAGAGATTCAACAAGCACTAGGTGAAGGTGTAGTGCTGATAGATTCTGGTAAAGCGATAGCTAAACGGGTTCAAGTTTTGTTGGGTTTGGAAAGCATTAATAAAGAAGGGGGAGTGCGTGAAGTTTTTTGTAGTGCACTTCCTAAAAAAGAAAGTGCACTAAATAGTATGTTAAAGCAGTTAGGGTTTAGCCCAGTTCAGATTCGTCCGCTTCAGGATGTTTAGGATCATTTGCAACACGTACTTTTAAAGTGCGTTGCATGTAATCTTTATCGTTAAGTGCAGAGATTGCATGATTCACATCATTACTTGCCATAACAACAAATCCAAAGCCTCTTCTTTTACCAGTACGTTTGTCTTTCATTAAACGTACTGCAAATACTTCACCATGCTCTGAGAATAATTCACGTACATGTGATTCGTTCGCTTTGTATGGAAGGTTACCCACATAAAGTGTTTTGGTTGAAGCCTTAGGTTCTGAATCTGATTTTGAGTCGGTGCTTGAAAAGTTAACAACAAAAGCGGAAGCCAAGACACCAAGGATAAAGGTAATTGCAGGCGATATATCTACCTGAGAGAAAACAATGCCGCCTAATACAGCCAGTGCGACAATTAACAACATCGATTTTTTTGAGTTCATATCGGAATACTACATATTAATAAACGAAATAGACGCATCTACCATTAACAAAATAGACACATGAATCTTACGTTCATGGCTTCCATTTTTCCAATGTATTGCTGTGATACGTCTCAAATGTTTAGTTTTTATTCGAAAAATGCGGATCTGGTGGCTTTTTAGGCGAACAAAACTTTTATTTCAAAAAGCCCTTGTGCTCCATCTCAATCTCTCTATAATGCCGCCTCACCGACACGGAGTGAGACGAAAGTCACACAGCGAAATCGGTAGAGAAAAAGAGTTTGAAAATAACCCTTGACTCTCAAAGTGGTGCAGGTATAGTACGCACCCCTAGCGACTGAGATGTGAATCACAAAACGCTAGCGCTCTTTAACAATTTAAACCTATCAATCTGTGTGGGCACTCGTTGATGAATATCAAAACGTTTTATCGTTAGATAAAACAGATTCTTCGGAATCAAAATTGATTTCAATGAAC
>NZ_JBFRRH010000009.1:0-122329 GCF_041472995.1 Vibrio sp. 10N.261.46.A3
AACTAATTGATATTAAAAAAATACATTTGATAGTATCCATACTAATTATTTCTGAAGCAATGTTGATTCGCTTATATCAGGTATTAGTGGTGAACTTATCAGTAAGGTGATTTTCAATAAAGAAAAATGGCGAATAGATAGTCTATTCGCCATTTTATTTATTGAGTGACCAACTAGATGTTTTGGATAGGAGAGCCTACTTGTTGACCTCTCTTATCTAACGCACCACTGAATCGAGTCAGAACAAGAGCAATCAAAACGATCACAGCACCTACCCAAGGGGTGTTCATTAATCCAGATTTTGCGACAATCAAACCACCGCCCCATGAGCCTAATGCAATACCGACGTTGAAGGCTGCAATGTTCAATCCAGAAGCGACATCGACGGCGTCTGGTGTGTATTTCTCAGCCAGTTTCACAACATACACTTGTAGCCCCGGAACGTTACCGAATGCAAATGCACCCCAAACCAAAATGGTAGCAACAGCTGCGTAAGGGTTTACTGCGGTAAAGTTGAATACCACCAGTACTGCGGCTAAACCAGAGAAGATAACGGTCAGTGCTTTAATTGGCCCCATCTTGTCGGCCATTTTACCGCCCCAGATGTTACCGACCGCTACTGACACACCGTAGACCAACATGATTAAGCTGATTGAGCTCGAATCAAACCCTGATACATTTTCCAGTATTGGAGCAAGGAACGTAAACGCTGTGAATGTGCCGCCATAACCTAGTGCTGTGATAGAGTAAACCAACAGTAATCGTGGTTGGGTTAGAACCTTTAGCTGTGCCGAAATCTTCGCCGCAGGTGGTTGCTTAAGGTTGCTTGGAACCAAGATAGCGCTACCGATAAGAGCAATAAGACCAAGCAGAGCCACGATCAAGAAGGTTGCTTGCCAGCCAAAGGTTTGGCCGATGTAAGTGCCCAGTGGTACGCCTGTTACCAATGCAACCGTTAAACCCGTAAACATGATCGCAATGGCGCTGGCTGCTTTATCTTTTGAAACCAAACCTGTCGCGATGGTCGATCCAATCGAGAAGAACACACCATGGGCAAGGCCAGTCAAAATTCGTGCGGCGATCAGCGTGTTATAGCCTGGAGCTTGCCACGCCAATAAGTTACCAATGACAAACAATGCCATCACGGTCAGCAACACCGATTTACGATTCCATTTGCCGGTTAATGCCGTTAATACTGGTGCGCCAATAGCAACGCCAAGCGCGTATAAACTGACTAATAGGCCTGCCGATGGCAGAGATACATTCAAGTCGCTCGCCATGGTAGGAATCAAGCCTACGATGACAAATTCTGTGGTTCCGATGGCAAAGGCGCTGAGCGTCAATGCAAGTAATGCTAGTGGCATAATCATCTCTCTTACTGTTCTTTGTTAAATACCGAGCGCGATAAAATGAGGCAGCTTGTGACTGCAATAGGAGCGCTTCGTTTGATGGCGAGGATTATCTAGCAAAATATATTTGTGAAAAATGCCATCATTAACAAATAACCTTTGTGTTATTTGCAATAATTGGAGAGTTAGCCGATCATTGGATTAAGCTGATGAGATCGAAAAGACATAGATGATTTGAGCTGTGATGAGCACAAGCGAGATGACATTAAACAAAATGAAGATAGCGAAGGAGCCTCATGCTAACCCGTTCAGATGATTTAGAAATGGTACTCACCGTTGTCGATGCTGGTGGTTTTTCTGCGGCGGCAGAGACGTTGGATGTGCAAGTCGCCAAGGTATCTCGTTCGGTGAGTAAGGTTGAGTCGCAACTCGGCGTCTCAATATTCAACCGAACAACGAGACGCGTGGAATTGACGGAGGAAGGGCGGCAGTTTGTCGATTCAGTCAGGGTGGGATTACAGATGATTCAGAGCGCGGAAGAAGAAATCGTGTCGCGCGGTGAGTTGCCAAAAGGTCGTTTAAGAGTCGATGCCGCCAGTCCATTCGTATTCCATCAGCTAGTGCCGTTGGTGCAGTCATTCAAAGAGGCTTACCCAGACATTGAGTTGGAACTCACTTCCAACGAAGGCTTCGTTGATCTTCTCGAAAAGAGAACCGATGTTGCGATTCGAATCGGTAAGTTGTCCGATTCAACATTGCACGCTCGCCCGTTAGGAAAAAGTTTACTCCATATTGTGGCGTCACCTGATTATCTCGCTAAGCGTGGGTTACCCACCAAACCTGAAGATTTGAGTTCACATCAAATTGTGGGTTTTGCAGGGAACAAAGTGCTTAACCATTGGCCTTTACCAAACCAAAGTTATGTAGCGCCTACTGTGACAGCCAGTAATGGTGAAACCGTGCGTCAACTAGTCTTAGCTGGAAATGGGATTGCTTGTTTATCGGGGTTTATGGTGCAGGAGGATATGGCAGCAGGGCGACTAATCCCTATTCTGGAACAAGACAAACTTACCAACACAGATCGAGAGCGAGTGAATGCGGTTTACTACAAGTCGTCATCGGTCTCTAAACGTATCTCGGCGTTTATCGATTTTATTCAGCCCCGTTTGAAGCTCTAACTAAGGCAGACTGACGATACCCGCTTAAATAAAAAAGCCCCGCTGACGCGCAGCGGGGCTTTCAAATCGAACTCGATAGCTTGTCAGTGTGCTTTCTAGTAACAGACTACTGAAACTGTACTTAAGCGATCTTAGTCATCTCGTTAAGTGTAAATGACGTAACACTACCGTCGGTTGCTGCCATGTATTCAGCAAGGTGGGTATTACCCATGTGTGTTTGCCAAAGTTCACGCGACGTCCAGTTTTCGTAGAAAGTGAAATGTGCTGGGTTTTCATTGTCTTGGTGAAGGTCGTAGTTGATGCAGCCTTCTTCAGCGCGAGTAATATCAATCAGTTTTAGCAGCTCTGCTTTAACCAATTCAATTTTGTCTTCGTTAGCGACGATGTTTGCGACGATAGTTAGTTGAGTCATGTTCGTACCTATATTATTTTTCACCGAAATGGTGATTTGTCTGTGTATACAGCGCCACTCTTTGTTCATTGAGCTGCAGTCTGTGTCGATGGATAAATAATAGTAGGAATATTTTAAACGATAAACAGTGCTACATTTGAATTATTGTCAAAAAATAATTGATAATAACTTAGGTGTTATGTGCTAATGGGCGTAGGTTAGGAGTGTTTAGAAGCCGCCCGCCCACGCATCAAAATCGTCAATGTTGTCGAGCTCTTCTTTAGTTCTTGGGGCTGGGTAATAAGGCAGAGCCAATCTTTGAGCTGAAGGTTGCAGTTCCCAATCGGGTGTAATCTTGAGTCGGGTTAATTCATCGTTGAGGCGCACAAACATATAGTAGCCGTCGGCATGGGTATTGGCGTAACTTGCGACTGTGGCGATATCGCCAGAGGGTAATTTCACATCTCGACCGAGTGGATAGAGTTGGTGCAATGCGAAACTCACTTTGGGATCTTCAAGTTTGCCTTGCTTAAAGCGTTCTAATCCGATGGCGGTTGAAGTGGTGCGCGGCTTCCACCCTGTGAGGAACAATCCACTCAAGTTATCTTGGAACGGCTTACCCTTTTGATTGCCTTCATTGGTAATGAATTGAACGGTCAGCGTGTCTCCCGATTCTTGCAGAATTTCTAAAAACTGTTCACCAGTGCGATCGACCAAAAGCTTCATAATATCCAATACCATTAAGAATGAGAGACGATAAAGGGTACTACTATAGGTCGGATTTTGATAGGAAAGGCGTTAGTGCAGAGAGATTAATAAGAAGGATTTGAAAGCCAGTGAGGGGGAGCTTTTGGTGCGAAAAAATGAAAACGCCGATAGCTTTCATACTTTCGGCGTTTAATGTGTATTAGTAATTGAACCAGACTGGTTACTGCATTTTCAGTCGCGTTAGCTCAATTCGTCTTGCACGTATTGAAGGCAAAACGACTGAGCATGTTCATCTACAGATACTTGCTCGTTGCTTCTTAATTCTAGGTAAAGCTTTACCGCTTGGTCTAAAGCGGGAATCAACGCATCACGTTCTGGCATTGAAACGGTTTTAGCGAGTTCTTGTGCAAATTCTGGCAAGCGTGCTTCAATTTTTCTCACGCCAGAGGGCGTTAAACCCGCTTGCTTTAGTGTCAGTGGAGACAATACGTTTTGACGCAGGAATGATAAGAATTCAATGGTCTCAAAGTATTCGCCACGAGCAATTTTTGTTGCAGCGTAGTGAGTCCAGATCCAGAAACGATCTTCAATCCATTGCGGGTTTGGCTGAGGGTAATCTGGTTCTGCTGTACAGAATACGTCGCTTAATAAGCTGTCTCGCTCCCACAACACGTGGTTGTTATCGACTCGTGCTGCTGCGTCTGGCAGAGAGACGAATTTGAAATCGACGTGCACTGGCTCAGGGCCGAATATCGACACAATTAAACGTGGTTCACCTACGTGTTCACCCGTGAAGGCTGCGACCTTACCACCGATCTGGTCAAGGATGCCGAATCGTTCTTGCATCACGCTGTTGTAGTCGGCTGGGTTTACCGCAATAACAAAATCTAAGTCGCTGTATTTGTCCATAGAGTCAGAACCAAACGAACCACTTGCGGCAATACCACAGATTCGAGGATCTTGAGACAGGACATCAATCACTTTGATAAGAAGTGCTTTGTGAGGTGCTGGAAGAGTACTTGGGAAGTTCATATTTTACCTATCTTAAAAAGTTAGAACTGCAATACAGTTAGTGCGGTAAAATCAACGCAGCATTATAGAGTGTCAACGTCGGCTTATATTGTCAATAGAATATAAGCCGAATAAGTTTAGAGAACATTAGAAGCTATTATCTGACTGTGTAGCTAACGCTTACGTAAGTAATGCGTTTGCACGATCTCATCAAGGTACGTCGTGACGCCTTTCAACGTAAAGTCGACGGGAGATACTAAGTCACCAAATAACGGGGACCCACCACCAAGCACGACAGGAATGGTCGAGATGATCAGCTCATCAATCAGGTCTTCTTTCATGAAGTTTTGAATGGTGATGCCGCCATCGATGTACAAGTTCTTTAAGCCTTTTTTATTCAAATCCGCGACAATCTGTTTAAGCTCGCCCTTCATCAAAAACACCTTACCTTCAAGCTCTTGAGGTACTTCACTTAAAGTATTGCTCAGTACATAGACTGGCTTGCTGTAAGGCCAATCAATGCCAAAGCTCAACACCATGTCCATTGTATTTCGTCCCATGACCAGTGCATCGATACGATCGGTATGAGCGTTGTAACCCATGTCGTCACCGTCTGGATTTGGAATCGCTTGCAGCCAATCTAAGCCACCTTGTTTGTCCGCAATGTAACCGTCAAGGCTGGTTGCGATGAATACAATATTTGACATTTTTAACTCCGATATCAATGAGAAACTTGGCATCTACACGGTAATAAATTAAAATATTCTACGGTGTAGAAATAAAGTTTAAGAGGTGACGGTATGACTGTCAAGGATCAGAAACGAGGTCGACCAAAGAGTGGATCAAGCCAACTCAGCGCAGAGAGAATTCTCACTATTGCTAAAAGCATGATGCGAGAGAGTGGCAAAGTGCCAAGTGTTCGAGGGTTGGCGACGGAACTCGGGGTCGATGCGATGGCTATATACCATTACTTCAAAAACAAAAACGATCTGCTTGAGGCAATCACAGTTTCTTTGATTGAAGAAGTGGCACAGCCAGAGCTGAATCAAGACTGGCAAGATAACCTATATCGGCTCAGTGTGAGTTACTTGTCGATGCTCAACGAATATAGAGGCTTGTTAGAGACCTTATTGACCATGAAATCCCTCGGGCCAATGGAAGTATTTAGTGAACGCTTTGAAGCGGTGTTGAGCCCGTTAGCGTTAACCGATGAGCAAACCAAAAACGCGTTGGATTTGCTGGTGGATTATTTACACGGCTACGCTTTGGCGTTGAACTGCAACCCAGACCGAACTGAACTCACCATTGAAATGGTCGAAAAGCCGCTGAGTTTATACTGTTTGGCACTCACTCAACTTAAGTGATCTGTAGGCAATTTACTGACCTTTAAATTTATACTGGATAATTACCTATAAATTTCAGGATTTAGCAGTAATAATCAATGAATAGATCGGAATAGCTTGTTCATTGAAAAGCTGTACGAAAAGTTTCTAAAGACGTCATCGTGAAAAGGAAGTCAGATACATGCCTGTGCTCCAACGCATCAGTTTAACGCTAATCTTAATCGCCGTTTTAGGTGGGTGTTCTTCACTTCCTGAAGGCATCGACCACCCGACAGAACCGCCAACCTCTCCTGCACCTAGCACTTTATCGGTTCTAACCAATGAATTTCAGCCTGAAGCTTTAGAGCAAGGCACCACTGCAGTTCGTCTGCAAGAGTCTGGTTGGGATGCCTTGGCACAGCGATTAGCGCTGGTCGAAAGTGCCGAGCACACCATCGACATTCAATACTACATCTGGAACTCTGACGAATCGGGCAGTTACTTAGCCAGTCGTTTGTTAGCCGCGGCCGAGCGCGGTGTGAAGGTTCGTGTAATGCTGGATGATATCAACCTCAACGAACGTGAAGGTTTGCTGTCGGCACTGGATGCGCACCCGAACGTCGAGATTCGTATCTTCAATCCAACACCAACACGCCGTGGCTTCAGTAAATGGCTGAGCTTTGTCGGTGACTTTTCTCGCTTAAATCGCCGTATGCACAATAAGTCGTTTACCGTCGATGGCACTTTGTCTGTGGTTGGCGGCCGTAATATCGGTGATGAATACTTCGACCTTTCTGATGAAATCAATTTCCGAGACCGTGATGTATTAGTCATGGGCTCGGTAGTTAACACCATCCAAACCAGCTTTGTCGAATACTGGAACAGCCGTTGGTCTTACCCTGTCGATATGCTGGGTGATGACGAACAACCTGATCTTTCGAAGATAGATAATATTGTCGTTCCGCATTATCAAAATTACCCTGAATTACCATTAGACCGTGAGGCTGCTGATAGTTTACTGAAAGAGGTGATTGGTGAGATGACATGGGTGAATGCGCGTTTTGTTTACGATCAACCCGTTCCTGATGACTCCGATAATACTGATGAACCGAAAGCGACCGCGATTCTTTTGGGGAAATTAGCGAGCGAATCGAAACAAGAGATCTTGCTGGAATCTGCTTACCTTGTATTCGATGATGGTCAGCTTGAAGAGTGGCAAGTGTTGAACAATAAGGGCGTTGAGATAAAAGCGCTAACGAACTCTATGGCCTCTAACGATCTGGTGACTAATCACTCTGCTTATGCGGGCAGACGTTACGACATGCTGGAGCATGGCATCGATCTGTTTGAGCTAAAACCAGAATCTAAGTTGTGTGAAGCATCGACTCAAGACGTGTCTAAATGTGCGCCTGAGACGGCCTATGGCTTGCACGCTAAATCAGTCGTATTTGATCGTAGCATCGCGAGCATCGGCTCATTTAACTTCAACCTGCGTTCTACCTACCTCAATACGGAATCGGTTTTGATCATCGAGAACAAAGAGATTGCTGAAACGTTAGCTGACACCATTGAGCAAGCGATGAGTGAAGATAATAGCTGGCGCTTGGAACTGGAAGACGGTGATGTGTATTGGTATTCAGGCGATCAACGTTGGGACAGCGAACCTGACACTGGTCAATGGGAACGAATGCAATCAGGTTTCCTACAGTTGTTACCGATTGAGAAATATCTGTAAGCTAGCCGCCTCCGGATAAATAAAAATGTCAGCGTATATTACGCTGACATTTTTGTTTGTACTGTTGTTTGCTGTGGTTTGTTGCAAGCTATTAATGGCTTAACGTTTGGTCAGCTGCTTGCTGTTCAAGTAAGGCAGGATATGCGGGCGAGATTCGCCAGACAGCTTTTGAGTGATCTGTTGTGACCAACTGCTCTGCTTTTGGTTGCTTGAACGGCTTGCGTAGTAGCTTTGCATTGAATCATCGTAGCTGGCAATTTCATCTAGGCTCAGCGGTTGGTATTGGTTTTCGTGCATCACCACATGAGCAGGGAGGCGAGGCTTCACCTCTGGTTGCTGTGCCGGATGACCTAAGCACATTCCGAACAACACGGCGGTGTGCTGTGGCAGTTCTAACAGTTCATCGACTTGTTGTACGCTGTTACGTAACCCGCCAATGTATACGCCACCTAAATCTAGAGACTCAGCAGCCAGCATGCAGTTTTGCGCCATGATGCCAGAATCGACAGCGCCAATCAGGGTCAGTTCAGTAAAGTCGGTTTTCACTTCAGGGTTGATTTGAGCGTGGCGTTGATAGTCGATACAGAACACCAAAAACTCAGCTGCGTTCTCAACGTAAGCTTGATTACCTGCGTATTCAGCTAGCAGTTTACGCTTCTCTGTGTCTGTCACTCTCACAATAGAAACAGCCTGCAGTAAGCTTGATGATGAAGCCGCGAGACCAGCCTGAATAATCACATCAAGTTGTGCTTTTTCAATTGGTTGATTTGTATATTGACGAATGGAGCGGTGCCCCAGAATGGTTTTAATCGTGCTGTTCATAACTCTCAGACAGTCCTTGTGATGATGGCGTAGAGAATCACAATAACGACAATTACCATGAGCGTAAAGGGCGTTAGAGCCTTTCTGGTTGGCAGAATGATATTCATGAATTTAAAAGGATTGCTGTCACAGCCAATCCTTTTTTGTACGGTTTCTTGCTAGAAGCGAATAACGCTTAAGAGTTCGCTTTAATGGCGAAGAGACAAAGTGATGAAGTGAACTCTGTTGGTCGAATAGCTGCCAGAAGGCTGAAATAGTCCTGAGTCAGCATTAATTTCACCATGGCCTAAATCTTGGTATTGGTAGCTCAATCCTAGATGTAAGTCATTGGATATCTTCTTCTCAGCGCCGAATCCGATACGCCACTGTTTATCGAGCGGGAGTAACACATCTCTGTTTTGACTGCTCACAGGGCTCGTGTCACCGCTCAGTCCACTGTACAGCAACCAATCCTCATACGCGTATTCCACACCAACCCCAAGAGAGTAGGTAGTTGAGTATTTGTCATCATAATCTTGCCATGTCTCCATGTTGGAGCTGAGTAGAAGGTTTAAGTCTTCATTTAATGAATGCTTCAACCCTAAGTTTAAGCTTCGAACCCATGTCAGTTCAGAGCTAATTCCAAAAGCGTTGGCGTTATCAAGGGAAAGGTCGTGATCAAATTGGCCCTGATAATTGACACCCAATTGTGTGTTGTCACTGATGTGGTGATTGAGACTCAGGCCAAACCCTAGATCAAGGCTATCTCCTTGAAGCTCTCGACCATTCAATGCTTGAGTTTCAAGCGCAGCGTGCTGCAATATCAAAGAACCACCAAGGGACAGTTGTTCATTGACCTGATATGACAATGACGACGTTAAGTTGAGTGCCGAAATGCTGTTTTCTTTGATCAATAAAGCAGGGTGCGCGCCAACGCCGTGTGAGTATTCAACGCCAATGCCGCCAGCTACGTGCAATGCTGCGCCGACGACCCATTGGTCATTTAACCTTGATGCGTAAGACAGGTGAGGGAGAACATCCGCGCTGCTTCCTGTGGTCGACGCCGAGTTATCGTCACGGACAAAAGTGGTTTCAACATCGAGGTATTGAACGCCGAGAATCCAAGCGCTTTCTTCAATGGCCGATAACCCCGCAGCGTTGGTGATCACGGCGGATGCATCGTTCGCGGTTACGTTCCCTGTGCCGGCCGTACCAACGCTTTTGGTTGTTGCAATCTGAGATAGATTTAACCCTCCCGCATGAGCGAGAGAGCTGACTATCCCTGTTACTAACAGAGACAGTGTGATGAAAGGTGTTTTCAAGAATAGAACCTCATTTTCAGTGTATGAGTTATGTTGCTAGCAGTTTGAGCCATGTATTTAGGGATAGAACGAATTGCCACGAGCGAACAGTAAGAACGCCGTGGCAATTGACTTGATCTACTTAATTGACCTAATTGGGGTTAGAGTTTTTCAACTTGTGGCAGTGGATATTCATTGTCGAGAACGGCTTGAGTTGGCTCATACAGGCGCATGTGAAGATAGAAGTCATCTTGAGGTGCTGGTAGCCAGTTACACGTTGGATCGGACGGTTTTACGTATTGAATGCATATTGGCAAGGTGCCGTCTTCTGCGTATTTCAGCTCATCTTTACGATTGGTTGAGATGGAGTAACGTTGAATGAAGTTCTCAACCATGAACAGGTTTTTAGCGTCGTACATGGTCAAAGACCAAAAGGCGTCAGCGGGTGCATCGGCAGGCATGGTCATTCGATATTGATTGTCTCCCGACAGCTGCTCGCCATTCGAGTCCGTGTATCGATTTGGGTAGAGTGCTCGCTCTGGCACATTCAAACCAGCCGCACGCATATTGATGCTCGCTCGGCTCAGGTAATCATTTCCGTAGCGGCCACCCTCGTACATCATCGACCAGCCATTATTGACATCACCGATGCTTCGACCCGCGTATTGAATGATCTGTTGTGAAGACTCAATCGCGCGCATTAGCCCTTTTTTCTGCGCTGAAGTTAGCGCTTCAGGGTTAAAGGGGGTCGATCCTCCAATACCAATTTGTTGGAATTGATCAACGATGGCAGCATCTTCTGGAATCGGGTTTTTACGTAGTTCACGGTCAATCAATGAATACCACTCTAACCCTTCAGGCCTCGCCATTGGTGGGATGCGACCTGTCGAAGCTTTGAGTTCTACGATGTCATGCTCTGCGCCGAGTTGTTCGAGTGGGTAGCTGAGGAATTTATCGTGAGTAACCAGTGCGTCATTGAGGTCTTGCTCGCCAAACACGCCCGTTCGTTGAATTAACCAAACCATAGGAGTGCGAGACTCTACGACACGATCAATCCCCTCTGGCACTTCGCCAGCCCATCCTTTGTTGATCAAAAGCACTTTGGAACCTTGGTCGCCGACATTCTTCACGTGCAGATCTTCAATCGAATCTGAGTAAGCATCCAATAGCTGAACAATGTAATAACGGTTATCGGTGCGAGGAATATCAATCACCATTGGACCTGATAAATCGAGATCGTAGTGAGCTTGTGAGTAGAGCGTATCGTTGTTGACGGTAGGTACAATTCTATCCTGAGGACCGGATAGAACGCGTGTTTTACCCATCTCATTCAATGGTGCCATGGCGTTGTCCATCGGTGCATCAACAGATGTGGTCGTTTGCCTAACCGCCGCCACGGTTAATGGGCCTGTACCATAGATAAATGCTTGAACACCGAGATTGTAAGCGAGCTCTTCTTCAGGATTAATAGATTGTTGGGCAAGGGATGGCATCGCGATAATACTGGATAAAGAACACACTAAACTGGTCAGTACACTTTTCTTATAGAGGAGCTTTCTCATGGAACACCTTAGATCGTAGGAACAGAATTAGGCATTTATCATATGAGCAAGTGAGATTAAGGAGTGTAATAGCCGATATTAAGGATGTTAATAGTCTATTTTAGCTCTTCAAGTGGTTGTTTTAATTAATATTGATTCAGGGTGGTGAAGCGACTCTACGACGTGTGCAGGTAGGGTGCTTGAGGCGCTATTGTTTGATTGATTTTCGGTTGATATGTTGGCAAAAAAGTACGGGAATCGATATGAACACATCTACTTATCCTTTTAGCTTATTCATTAAAGCAGAAGGGGCTCAATGTAATTTGGATTGTAGCTACTGCTATTATCTCAATAGACAAGATGTCGATAAGAGGTCTTCAATGTCTTTGGACATGATGGAGCAAATTGTCGGTGCTCATATCGACGCGCAGCCCATGAAAGATCAGCAAGTGGACTTTATCTGGCATGGTGGCGAGCCTATGTTAAGAGGGCTCGATTTCTATGAAGCTGCGATGAAAACGCAAGCAAGCAAAGCGACAACCAAGCTCGTCGTGAATACGATGCAGACTAATGGAACCATGATTAACGATCGCTGGGCGAGTTTCTTTGCTAAACACAATTTCATGATGGGCATCAGTATCGACGGGCCTAATATTCTGAATGACATCGCTCGGATCGACAAAAATGGCGAGTCGTCTTTTGAACGCACAATGCGTGGGATGTCTTACCTAAAGAAGCACAATGTTGATTTTAATACGTTAACGGTCGTGAACAATAAAACCTACAAACACGGTAAAACGATCTATCAATTTTTGGTTGAAAATGGCAGTGGTTACATGCAGTTTCAGCCTTGTATTGATCATGAGTTGGACAGGCGAACTGGGCATGATTGGTCGTTAACGGGGGAGCAATGGGGGCAATTTCTTTGTGACTTGTTTGATGCATGGAGTGCCAATGATGTCGGTAAAGTGTATATCCAGTTTTTTGAAAACTGTTTAATGGTGTTGATGGGCTACCAAAGCCAAATGTGCCATCACAGCGCGACTTGCGGGCAGCAATTAATGGTTGAGCATGACGGCAATGTTTACAGTTGTGACCATTATGGGTATCAAGATCATCAATTGGGCACCATGAACAGTGATAAGCTTGCAACCATGGCGAGCTCACCTGAACAAATCGCGTTTGGCACCAACAAATATGAAGAGTTAAACAGCACTTGTCGACGTTGTGATTTTGTTGAACTCTGCCAAGGTGGTTGTCCTAAAAACAGAATAGCAACAACCGAAGATGGCAGTCCGATGAATCATTTGTGCCAAGGGTATGAGATGTTTTTTCGTCACGCATTACCCAAATTATTGCCAATGGTAGAAGCGATGAAAAAAGGGTATTCGCCAGCGTACTTTCCACTTTTCTAAATCACTTGGAGTAGGGCATGACCAAAGACCTAAACTTACTGCGGCTCATTTTGGTGCTTAATGAAACTCGTCAAACGGTGAGTGCAGCCAAAGCCTTGAACGTAAGTCAGCCGACGATCAGTGTCATGCTTCGTAAGCTCAGAGAACAATTTGATGATGAGTTGTTTGTTCGTGATAAAGCAAGGCTTGAACCCACCCCAAAATGCTTGAAGCTCATCGAAACTTTGCCCCTGCTATTAGAACAGCTAGATAACCTTTACATACCCAATGATGAGTGGGGGTTGGAAGATTTAAGAGGGGAGGTTCAAATCATGCTGCCTTCCCCGCTGTTGATCCCAGTGGGTGTGCCACTAATCAAAAAGCTGACCAAAGAAGCGCCGCAAGTGACTTTTCAATGCTCACCTTGGTTAGATAATGGTGTGCAGTCCCTAGAGACCAACCGAATGTGTTGGGGAGTGAGCTATCTTCCTATGGACGTCAATAAAACCCTGACTGAACGCCCAGTTGGTTTTGATAAGTTCATGTTGGTGCTAAGAGCTGACCACCCAATTCAAGGCAACTCCCTTGAGGAAATTCTGAAATACCCACTCTGTATCAATATGATCCCTGGTTACATTCAGCCGTCCAAGACGGAAATGTTGATCAAAAAATACGACTTAGATAAACACATCGGGCTCAGAAGCAACAATATGAATTTGATGCTAGAAGTCGTTAAGGACAGCGACTTCATCTATGTGACATCGTCGAAATGCCGCTATTTGCTTGATCACTCTTATCGTTGTATCGATTTACCGCCGGAACTGTTGAAAGACACCTATCGTCGAGAGTTGGCACTGTTTACTCATCAAGCTAACCGCAATAACCCGTTCACGGATTGGCTTCAAAAAGAAATCACGTCGATTATTCAATCTTAGTATCACGCTACTATTCCCTTTAAATAACTCCCCTTTCTAACAGCCACTATTAAGAATCGTAATAGTGGCTATCAAGCCATTTTTGGCGTCTTTCTTATACCATTTACCTCAACAATGGTTCGCTGAGACATGCACAATTTTCGTTGTGACTTCAGCGATTTACTCATAGTGAATGAGGGTTATAAATGTATAAGTCTTTTGTTAAATCCGCTCTGGCGCTCTCGGTACTGGCGAGCGCCAACGTACATGCAGCGAGCCAACCCAATGTGGTTGCCATCATGCTCGATGATGTGAGCCCAACAGATCTGTCAGCCTACCACCGTGGTTTAGGCGCAGTGGATACGCCGAACATTGATCGAATTGCCGAACGCGGCATGATGGTCAGCGATTACTACGCACAAGGCAGCTCTACCGCGGGGCGTTCTGCCTTTATCACGGGTCAATATCCATTCCGAACAGGCTTAACTTCTGTCGGTCAGCCGGGTTCTTCACTTGGCCTTCAAAAAGAAGATCCAACCCTAGCCGAAATGTTGAAAGACAAAGGCTATGCGACCGTGCATGTCGGTAAAAGTCACTTAGGCGATAACAATAGTCACCTGCCAACGGTGCACGGCTTTGATGAATTCTTCGGTTTCCTTTACCACCTTAATGTTATGGAGATGCCTGAACAGCCTGAATTCCCAACAGACCCTAACTTCAGAGGTCGCCCTCGCAATGTTCTTCACACTGTTGCTACCGAGAGTGTGGACATGCAAGAAGACCCAAGGTTTGGTGTGGTTGGAAAGCAAACGATTGAAGATAAAGGTCCTTTAGGCGCTAAACGCATGCAAACCGTTGATGGCGAATTTTTGGAGTTTGCTACGAATTGGCTTGATAGACATGAAGCAGAGAAAGACGAACAGCCTTACTTCATGTGGTACAACCCGACTCGTATGCACCAAAAAACGCACGTGCGCCCGGAGTACCAAGGCGCGAGCCAAATCAACACTTACTACGATGGCTTGATCGAACTGGATGACCAGATCGGTGTGCTGCTCGATAAGCTTGAAGACTTGGGCGAAATCGACAACACCATCATTCTCTTCACCTCTGACAATGGCGTAAATCTAGATCACTGGCCTGATTCAGGCTCCGCATCATTCAGAGGACAAAAAGGCACGACATGGGATGGCGGTTTCCGTGTGCCTATGCTGATCAGCTGGCCAGATAAAATCCCTCAAGGTGAATACACCGATGGCTTCATGACTTCTGAAGACTGGGTGCCAACCATTATGGCTGCAGTGGGTGAAGGCGACATTAAGCAAGAGTTGCTAGATGGAAAAGAGTTAAACGGCGAGCGTTACCAAGTCCACTTGGATGGTTATAACCAGCTGGATATGTTGACCAAAGGCGAGCCGAGTCAACGTCATGAGTTCTTCTTCTACAACGAGCAAGATTTGAATGCGTTCCGAGTTGATGATTGGAAAGTGCACCTAAAAACCAAAACGGAGTGGATTGCGCCTCCTGAAGAGTGGCCACTAGGAATGCTCATCAACATCAAGGCTGATCCTTACGAGCGTAGCCCTGATACTCGTGGTTGGTTCTTATGGATGAAAGAGAAGTCTTGGGTATTACCAAAGCTGCAAAAATCAGCGGCGGAATATCAGAAGTCACTCAAAGCGTTTCCACCAAGACAGAAAGCCGGTGGTATTGGTATGGCAGACAAATCAGTGGTTGCTGACTAACGCCAAATACGACTCATACAAGGTGTGCTGTAACAAGCGCACCTTACTATCGGACAATAATATGAAGAAACCGTTACGTCTGCTCACGGGCACCTTTTCCACTTTTACACTCTCTATCTTTGCGCTTATCCCCTTTGCATTTTGTGTTTCCGCTCAAGAAGAACCTGCCAGTGACATGGCTGATCCAATGGCTGTTTATACGGGAGGTGAAATTATTGCGGGCAATAAAGGGCTTGGCGCTACCTTCCAGTTTGGCGTGAATCGTGGCGATTGGGGTGTGTTGGGTAAGCTGGAAGGCAAAAACAACTTTGAAAACTATCGAGCACGATTCTTCACACCCAATAAGAAAACGGGTACCGGCTTATTTGTTGATGCTGGACACGACTTCTCCAACGACGATCTAACATCGAACTACGCCTCTATTGGTGTGATGCAAGCATTCAAGTTAAGCGACAAATTTAAACTCTATAGCGCCATAACGTACGGACAAATGTGGGAGGAGGAGAATAAGTTTGAGGACACGCAAATCATCAGCAGTATCAACTATCTAAAGTACGATTTTGCTGAACAATTTTATCTTCTACTCGCCCCTCAATACACCTACGGATTGGATGGTGAGAACACTCGAGATTTCTCTGCTGAAATGCAGCTGGGCTACAAGGTCGATAGTGACAACATCATCATTTTTAGTGGTGATACTGACAACAACACTTGGATCACCTTCCGTACTCGTTTTTAGTTAGGACATTAAATGATGAAAAAAAACATACTTGCGGCAGCACTGGCTTGTGCTTTCATGGTTGCACTTCCGTCTCCGGTACTCGCGAGCCAATCCGTGGACGCGACGAGCGTAGCTGTGGCAACAAAAACAGCAATGGAGATAAAAACGGAAACTCTACCCGTTGAGATGGCGAGTTTAGCGTCGCTCAAAAAGGATCATCAGTTATTGGCACAACTTGCCTACGAGTACGCGTACTCGATAGATGAAGCCTACAAATACTTTTACAAAACCGTCGTTGAGCAAGACTACCCTTTGAATCGATTCCAAAATATTCGAATACTTGCTGACGACACTTACACTGCGCACCCGACGATTAACAATGACACGTTACACTTGATGGGTTGGATGGACCTAGCGGCAGAGCCGGTCATCATTACGATTCCAGACCATGATGACAATCGATACTGGTTGTTCCATACCATGAATATGCAGCACTTTACTGACTCGGCTTTTGGCTCTCCACAGCGAGGCACAAAAGGCGGCAGCTTCATGTATGCAGTTGAAGGGTGGAAAGGTGAAGTGCCTGCGAGTGTCGACCAAGTCATCTATGTCGAGCACCCGTTGGTCAAGATGATGGGTCGAATTATGGACCTTGGCGGTGACGATTCTGCAACTGCTCAAAAGCTAATGGATCAATGGAATATTAGGACGTTGTCGGAATACTTAGGTCAGAAAGGGCCAGATCCTGTTGAGCGCGAGTATCCAGACCCTGAAGACTCTAATTGGGTTGAGCGAACCAATTTCATCCTGTCTGAAGGAACAATGAAGACGCATGGCAAAAAGCTGATTGAACTGTTCGAGTACATTGGCTTAGGAGATGTTGAATTAGGCAAAGCCAATCATCCATTTACGGCAGAGCAGCTTAGTATGATCGAGTCTGGTCAAAAAGACGGACTGGAACGAATCATTAATGCGGGCTTTGATGATTCACGTGACGTGTTAGGCACTCGCGATGAAATGACTAAGGTTCCAAGCTTTCAACACGCCTACGGCACCTTAATGGGCCAATGGGGGTTGCCTGCAAAGCACACTATGTATAGCGGTGACTTCTTTGATAGTGAAGGTGCTGCGCTCGATGGCGGGAAATATGATTACACGGTGACCTTCGACGCGCCACCGCTAGAAGAGGGCGGTTTTTGGTCATACACGGCCTACAGTGGTGAAACTCGATTGATGGAGAAAAACGACTTAAACCGTCATTCCCGTGGAGACAGAACGCTAACGCCTAATGCTGATGGCAGTTACACCATTTACATGAGTAGCGATGTAAAAGGGCATGAAGATGATCCTAACTTCTTACCTATCCCCGATCACCAATGGTATTCAGTGTTACGCATGTACACGCCGGGTGAAGAGGTGAGAACAGATAAATGGAAATCGACACCGTTTACCAAGGTCAAAAAAACCACGATAAAGTGATGCCTTAAATCACCTGATTAAGGTTTTGTTTATTATCGATTAATGCCAGCTGCCATGCCGCTGGCATTTTTTATTGAGCGAAACTTGCTTCGAAATAGGCATTAAATGCTCAGAACTGTCGGATAAAATAGGGCATACTGGACTGAATATACAAATCCAAGAAAGTAACCACGCGCATGAATCCAATCTGCCTCAATGACCCTTTTTCTCTTCCTAATGGTCAAGTGATTAAAAATCGTCTGTTCAAATCGGCAATGAGTGAACAGTTAGGTGATAAACACCATAACCCTAAGCAAGGTTTGGTCACGCTCTATCAGCGTTGGGCTCAAGGAGGAATTGGCTTATCCATGACGGGTAACGTGATGGTCGATAGAGGCGCGCTTGGTGAACCTAAAAACGTTGTGTTGGATGAGCACAGTGACTTAACCGTATTTCGTGAGTGGGCGAGTGCCGGAACACAGAATGGTTCGCAGATATGGATGCAACTGAATCACCCAGGTAAGCAAATTCCTAAATTCTTATGTGATAGCCCGGTTGCGCCTTCGGCTATCTCTTTAGAGCGTGGATTAGAAAAAGGCTTCAATACGCCACGAGCTCTGACTGAAAAAGAAATAATCGCGATTATTGATAAGTTCGCGCTGAGTGCAAAGCTGTCAAAACAAGCGGGTTTTACCGGCGTGCAGATTCACGGTGCTCATGGTTACCTAGTGAATCAGTTTTTGTCTTCGAGACACAATCAACGCCAAGACAAATGGGGTGGCTCACTCGAAAACAGACTTCGTTTCGTGCTTGAGGTTTATCGCGCGATTCGAAAAGAGGTCGGTGAAGATTTCCCTGTCGGAATTAAGCTTAACAGCGCTGACTTTATGAAAGGTGGCTTCACTGAAGAAGAGTCGATGCAGGTTGTGCAAACATTGAGTGATAACGGTATCGACCTGATTGAGATCTCTGGCGGCACCTATGAAAGCCCATCAATGATGGGTTCAAAGAATAAGGCTGAATCAATCAAAGCCAGCACGGTAAAGCGTGAAGCGTATTTTATGGATTACATGGTGAAGGCGAGAAAACTCGTCAGCACACCGCTGGTGGTCACGGGTGGTTTTCGAACCGCGCAAGCAATGAACGAAGCATTAAACACCTCGGCGACCGATTTTATTGGTATTGCACGCACAATGGCGGTTGATCCTGATTTCCCTAATAAGTTAATTGAAGACCCTAACCACGGCATGCCACTAACGGTGCCAACCACAGGAAAACCTGCATTAGACAAGGTGGCGATGGTCGGGCTGGTTTGGTATGAACATCAGATGTGGCGTATCGCCTCTGGCAAGAATGCCGACCCTAAACTAAGCGCATTAAGTGTGGTGGTAAAAACAATTCTCAGCGCCGGCTGGCATGCGTTCAAGAAGCGCAGAGCGTAAGCAGTAATGGATTGTTGAAGCAGAACTTTGAGAAATTGAAGTTCTGCTTTTTTGTTTGGTCAGCGAGTTTAGTCAGGTCATCAAGCGAAAATAGAAAGGCAAGACGTTATCGGGATTACAGCTTCACTTAATGCGTATGCAGCATGTTGGGTTCTGTTCTTTGACAGATATGAGGAATATACAGCTGAAGGTAAGACTCAGTCAGTCGGATAGCTTCATTGGCAAGTTCTGGTGTGATGCAACCATGTTGGCGATAAGATAACGAGTATATTTTATCTGCGACTTGCAGTGAGATAGCGAAGACATTGATGGATTGTGGTAACTGAGGAACATCAAAAAACTGTCGATAAATCGTTTCTACTTCTTTACCAAGGATTAAGTCATTCTCGGTGTCTGCATGACCTAACTCCGTGAACGTATGACGACCTAATATAAGCTTTTTGGCAATAGGGTGATCGTTGTAATAATTAACATACGCTGTTTCAATCATGCGGTTGATGTCAGTCCAATGATTAACATGCTCGGCATCTATACACTTACCTAACAGAGAGTCGAAATCAATAAAAACGTCATCTAATAGATTATGGAATAAGTTCTCTATATTTGGGTAGTGATGATAAACCGTGGATGTTGCCATTCCACACTCTTTAGCAACATCATACATTGAAATATCAGTAGCTTCGCGGCGTTCCATTAGTTGCACAACAGCATCATGAATTCGAATTAACTTTTCTTCGGTGGTTACTTTGCGCATCTAATGATCCTCACTGTTATTTGGAACACAAAAAACATAAAGGGTTTTCAAGCAAAGTTCCAATTGAAATATCAAAACTTAGACTTTATTACCCTTTATTTATATAAAACATTATAACCCAATGTTAGGCGTTAATATGTGTCCCCGTTTTACCTTCTATGATCTCTAGTGCGCTAGATAGATCACCAATGTGTCCGTGTTGTTTTGTTTTTTCAACAAAAAGACAGCATGCGTCTACCTTCGGCCCCATAGAACCAGCTGGGAATGTGTATTTCTTCATTTGTGCGACAGATACGTTTTCAAGCTTCTCTTCCTTTGGAGTTCCCCAATCTAAACAAACATGAGAGCCGTCAGTGAGGATCAGTAAATGTTCTGCGCCGATTTCTTCTGCGATAAGAGCAGCAGTCATGTCTTTGTCGATTACTGCTTCGAAACCCACATAGGCGCCATCTTTTTCGACGACTGGAGCACCGCCACCACCGCCACAAATAATTAGGTGCTCTTTCTCTAACAAGTCTTTGATGGCTTTTATCTCTAGCACTTCTTTTGGCGAAGGAGATGGAACCACACGACGCCAGTGTGCGCCGTCAGGTTTCACAATCCATTGGTTGGCTTCTGCGAGTTGTTTAGCTTGTTCTTCTGTATAGACAGGGCCAATAAACTTGGTTGGGTCGGCGATCGCAGGGTCGTTCTCGTCAATCACAATGCGAGTCAGAATTGTCGTAGTAAAGCGGTCTTGAATCGCAGCGTTCAACCCTTGTTGAATAAGGTATCCAATCATTCCCTGAGTCTCAGCTCCAAGGACATCAAATGGGTAAGGAGGACAATCTTTGTAAGCATTGTTCTGTAATGACAGTAGCCCTACTTGAGGGCCATTTCCGTGCACAACCACTAAACGGTAGTCTTTACTGAGTTCAGCCAAAGAGCTGGCGGTTTGCGCGATGCTCTTTTTTTGGTTTTCACAACTCATCACTTCACCACGTTGTAGTAAAGCGTTCCCACCGACAGCAACAACAATAATAGGCTTCGACATGTTTAATTCTCCAAATAATATTTTGCTCTTGGCAAATAAGTTGGTTTGAATTGTATTTAAATATTGTCGGAGTCGTGGGGATAAAAATCACAATTCGATTTGTGCTTAATATTTGATGTTTTTAGTCGCCTATATGTCACAGAAAGCCTTAATTATCTCTAGATTAACTAGATATGTGATCTTGGTTTTGAAATAGAAAATGTATTTATTAATCGAATGGTTATTGACCAAAATCAAATATTCCGACTTTTAGCATTATAAATCTAATATTTGTTGGGTTTATTTTGTTTTTGCTCCGAACTCGTTTGTGTAAAACCGATATTCAATTTTCATCCCAGTTCACTTCATCGCTTTGCCGTTTAATTAATCCCGAATTAGAGATTAAGGAGCTAAGAGATGAGTAACGAAACGCAAGGAAAAATGGGGGTTACGGGAATTGCACTCTTTACACTATGTGCAGTGTTGGTGGTCGACACATTAACCGCGTCAGCCAGTATTGGTGTCAGTGCCATTGGTTGGTGGGTGTTAATGCTGGTCTTCTTTGTCATTCCATATGGCTTAATTACTTCGGAATTGAGTACCACCTACCCTGGTGAAGGTGGGATATACGATTGGGTAAAACAAGCTTTCAATTTTAAATGGGCAGTGAGAACAACGTGGTTTTACTGGATTAACGTTGGTTTGTGGATGCCTGCGGTATACATCATGTTTGCAGGGATGTTTGCCGAACTCTTTATGCCAGGTCTGTCTTTATGGGGACAAATCGCCATCTGTATATTACTGACGTGGTTAACGGTTTGGATCTGTAATGTGTCTGCCGACATCGGTGTTTGGGTCACGAATATTGGTGCAATATTGAAAATTGTCGTGATCAGCACATTGGGTGTGGGCGGCTTTATCTATGCAATGAAAAACGGCGTTGCCAACGAATTTACGTTGCCAGCTATGATGCCTTCATTGGATTCAGCGGTCTCTTTCTTGCCAGCGATTGTGTTCAACCTAATGGGTTTTGAACTGGTTGCGACCATGACTAAAGAAATGAAAGATGTTCGCGACATGCCTAAGGCCGTCTTCCTTTCTATCGGTATCACCGCTTTCTTATACATCTTCGGTACGGTAGGCATCTTGATGGCGCTTCCTGTTGAAAGCATTGGCTTAGTGTCTGGTCTTATCGATACATTCAAAACACTCTTCGGTGCTGGCGTGTTTGGTACAGCCATGGTGTACATCTTCGGTACTTTCGCTCTGCTAACGCTTATCGGCAACATGGTGAGCTGGACAATGGGTGCGAGCCGAGCAGCAGCTGAAGCCGCTCAAGAAGGTGAACTTCCAGCGCCTGTCGCGAAAGTATCAGAGAAAGGTTCTCCAGTTGGTGCAAACAACATCACAGGCACTGTATCAACGGTCGTCATCCTGTCTTACGCGCTGTTTGCCCAAGGTAATGATGATCTGTTCTGGTCGATATTTGCCTTCTCTAGCTGCATTTTCTTACTGCCTTATCTGTTCATGTTCCCTGCATACCTAAAGCTTCGTGTGGTTGATGGTAAACGTGAACGCCCATTCAAAGTACCTGGTGGTATGGCGGCTCAGTGGGTGATGTCCATTGTTTGTTTCTTCGTCATCCTTCAAGCCGTGATTTTATTTATCTTCCCCGAGGCTCTTGATCTAACCGTTGCTGATTGGGGATACACAGGACCTGTTTTGATTGGCGTGATTGCCACCATCCTTGCTGGTGAATGGATTCTTCTAGGCGCTCTAAAGCGCAAGAAGCAGCAAGGTTCGGACGATAACGACACAGCCGATACGCAAGATAAAAAAGAAGCTCAAGCATAATTTAGGGGACATAACGATGAAAAAATTGATTGAGACTACTCCAAAACATGATGGCTTTAGAATGCCAGGGGAACACGAGCCACACAGCGAGATTTGGATGGCTTGGCCAGAGCGCACCGACAACTGGCGCAATGGCGCAAAACCAGCACAAGCGGTGTTTGCAGACGTTGCTACCAAGATCAGCCATACAACACCAGTCACAATGCTCGCGAGTTCAGATCAATACGATAACGCAGTATCTCGTTTACCAGAGGATATTCGAGTATTGGAAATCTCGACTGATGACTCTTGGATGCGTGATATCGGTGCGACTTATGTTGTTGATGACAGCGGTGAACGCCGAGGAGTGGATTGGGAATTCAATGCATGGGGCGGGTTTGTCGATGGTTTGTATTCACCGTGGAACCGCGACAACCAAGTTGCTCAAAAGATGTGTGAAACCATTCGTGACTCTCGATACCGCGCTCCAATCGTACTCGAAGGCGGTTCAATTCACGTGGATGGCGAAGGCACGCTCTACACAACAGAAGAGTGCTTATTACACGAAAGCCGTAATCCAGACATGAGTAAAGAAGAGCTGACGGAAGTACTTTGCGAACACCTCAATGTTGAAAAGGTAATTTGGCTACCTCGTGGTTTATACAACGATGAAACCAATGGTCACGTCGATAACATCCTTCACGTCGTGAAGCCGGGTGAAGTCGTTTTAACGTGGTGCGATGACAAGAATGATCCTCAATATGAGATCAGCAAAGAAGCCTATGACTACATCACCAGCCAGACCGATGCCAAAGGCCGTCAGATAAAAGTACATAAGCTGCCAATGCCAGGCCCTCTATTCATGACCGAGGAAGAAGCGGCAGGTATCGATATCGCAGACGGAATGGAGCGAGAAGCGGGCGAGCGTTTAGCGGCATCGTATGCCAATTATCTGATTACCAATAACCAAATTGTGTTGCCGCTTTTGGACAAGCGCTACGACAACGATGTTATCGGGATCTTGGAAGGCATTTATCCCGGCTACGAAGTGAACGGCGTCCCGGCTCGAGAAATTTTGTTAGGTGGCGGCAATATCCACTGCATCACCCAACAAGTACCAAGAGTTTAGTCACAACGATAAACCTAATAACAACTAAAGACTGAGAACAGTCGTTAACACCAATATTTAATCCCAAACGTAGCGGTTCTTGAAAGTGATGGCAGGTATTCAAAATCAAATTGCCATGAAAGTGAACTTGAAAGAGCCGCGCACAAAATTATGAAAAATAGGAACTTATTATGAAATTACCTTCTTCTAGCGCAACTGAACTAAACAAAGCAAACCTAGAGCACATGGTTTCCATGAAAGATTTCTCTGTAGAAGAGATGGACAACATGATGGAGCTGATGACTTATCTGAAACAGGCGCGCAAAGACAACGCGATTCCACCACTGTTTAAAGGCAAGTCAGTTGGGATGATCTTCGAAGCGGGCTCGACTCGTACACGTGTTTCTTTCGAGGTAGCGGCAACATTACTGGGTGGTCACGCACTATTCCTATCTCCAAAAGATATTCACTTAGGTGGTAAAGAGTCGATTGATGATACGTCTCGTGTGTTATCACGTATGTGCGACATCATCATGGCTCGTACCAATAGCCCTGAAACACTAGATGGCTTACTGGAAATGTCGACAGTGCCAGTAATCAACGGTCTTGATACTCGTTTCCACCCAACTCAAATGCTAGCGGATCTCTACACGATCAGAGAACACATCACTGATGGACGTAAGCTGTCAGACCTAACTTTAGCATTCATGGGTGACGCGACGGACGTGTGCCGCTCTTTGATGCTGACTTGTGCTAAGTACGGCATGGGCTTCAAGCAAATTGGTCCTAAGAAGTACCACATGGAGCAAGAATGGATCGACATGGCGCTGAACTTCTGTGAAGAGTCTGGTGGCAAGATTGAAATTACTGATGATGTAGAGCGTATCAGTGACTGTGATGTGGTGTACGGCGATAGCTTCTACTGGGTGACGCAAATGGATGAGAAGGAAGAGCGTCTGGCGGCATTCATGCCTAACTATGTGATTACTGAAGAGCTAATGGCGAAGGCTCGCCCCGGCGCAATGTTGCTGCACTGCCTACCTGCGAATGACAAAGAAGAAGTGACTCGCGGCGCACTAGAAAGTGAATACTCAGTGGCGTTCGATGAAGCAGAAAACCGACTCACAGCTCAGATGGCGATTTTGGTGTACTTCACACATAAAGATGCGGTTATCCCAACACAAGAAACCGTTAAGCATCATGAAGAAAAAATCAGCAGCTTCTTAAGCACTCTTTAGGGGTTTATTTGTGAGGGAGTAAAAACCTCCACTGTGATGCTCGAATTAAGCTGAACCAGTATTTATCTCGATTTATTGGTTCGGCTATTTTTGTACCTTTTATTTTGAAATGTCGGTAAACCTGCGGCCAATCGGCTCTATCTGACATCAATACTCGAATAGGAGATATATCGACATGAGTGCCGATATTATTAAAGTTTCAAGAAACACTGAAGATGCACCATTGAGCCCTTTCTCAACACAATCGGTGGCATTCTCACACTACAATAACCTCTCAGCTCAATTACCGATTGATCCAAGAACGGGCGGTTTGATCTTTGGCTCTTTGGAAGATCAAACCAAGCAGTGTTTGTTAAATATTCAAGCGATTGTGGAGAGCGTTGGACACCGTATGCACGATGTTGTGAGAGTCAATATATACCTGAAGAACATTGCGGATATCGACTCGGTTAATGAAATCTATGCGTCCTTTTTCCAACACTACGTACCAACGTGCACGACACTCGCTGTCGCTGATTTACCGCTCGAAGGCGCTCACTTACAAATGGATGCAGTGATCTCGAATGGTGAAGGTACTTATCCTCAAGCGGCTTGTGAGTTAGTTAAAATCGCAAGAAATACTCAACACGCACCAGTCAGTTCTTTTTCAACTCAAACGGTGGCTTTCTCTCACTATAATCACATTTCAGCTCAGCTACCTATTGATCCGAAATCGGGTAGCATCGTCGCTGGTGGAGCAAAAGAGCAAGCGATTCAATGTCTTAAAAACATCAAATCGATACTGGAAAATATTGATGTTCCACTTGATGACATTGTGAAGGTTAATATCCATGTGAGAAGTTTGGATGACCTTGCAGCCATCAATGAAGTGTATACCACTTTCTTTCCAGATTCCGCGATTGCAAGGGCAGTCGGTTACATACCTGCGCGCTCGGTGACGGTGGTTGAAGGCTTAACAATGGGAGCGTTAGTACAGATGGATGCGACTGTGTCACACGGTGATGGCACTCCGCCACAAGCGGTTGAAGATCGACATGGGATTGTAATCAAAGCGAACAATACCAAAGCTGCGCCAATCAGCCCGTTTTCAACGCAAACTGTGGCCTTTTCACACTACAACAATATCTCCGCTCAATTACCGCTGGATCCAAGAATTGGAGCGATTGTTGCGAATGGCGCAAAAGAGCAGGCAATGCAGTGTCTGAATAACATCAAAGAAGTCGTTGAGAGCGTTGGTCATGTCATGGATGACATCGTGAAGTTGAATATTCAATTGAGAGGCATGGCTGATCTAGATGTGCTCAATGACGTTTGCACGCATTATTTTGACGGTCCGTTGCCTGCGCGCACAGTGATCGGTGTCTCTGATATCCCTATGGGTGCTTTGGTGCAAATCGATGCGATTACTTCCAACGGTGAGGGAACTCCACCTAGCCTTTAAGCGTTCTATGTAACATCAAAACAATGAGGGTTGGCTGTGAGGTTAGCCCTCTTTTTACGTCTGTTCCAACAGCAACATAAACAGCGGTTATAGTGTCCATAAGTGGAAAATCAGAGTAGACCAACTAGGATAAATTGAATTAAACCCTACAATTAATTCAACAACATGGTAGTTGCTATGAAGAAAATAACCCTTTTGTCCGTTACGATTTTATCTAGCCTTTCTTTCTCATCTTTTGCTAAAGATTGTGATCCCAATTTGCTGCCTTCTTGGAAAGACAGTGAGAGTAAATCCGCTATCGTCGACTTTGTTGGGCAAGCCACCAAAGCAGAGTCTGATGCGTTCGTGGCGATTGAAGATCGTATTGCCGTGTTCGATAACGACGGTACGCTTTGGTCGGAAAAGCCTTATTACTTCCAATTGGCTTTTGCGTTGGACCGAGTAAAAGAGATGGCTCCAGAACATCCTGAGTGGAAAACAGAAGCACCGTTTAAGTTTGTACTCGAAGATGATATTGAGAGCGTTCTGGGCAGCGGTGAAGAAGGGTTATTGAAAATTATCATGGCGACACATTCTGGTATGACTGTTGGGCAATACCAGCAAGACGTTGAGCAATGGTTGACGGTAGCAAAAGATAAACGCTTCAACAAAGCCTACACAGACCTTACTTATCAGCCAATGAAAGAGATGCTGACCTACCTGCAAGATCATGAATTTAAGACTTATATTGTGTCGGGCGGAGGCGTTGACTTCATGCGGGCATGGGCTCCACAAGCTTAC
Organism: Vibrio sp. 10N.261.46.A3; assembly: GCF_041472995.1. Lineage (NCBI taxonomy): Bacteria > Pseudomonadati > Pseudomonadota > Gammaproteobacteria > Vibrionales > Vibrionaceae > Vibrio > Vibrio sp. 10N.261.46.A3. The sequence goes on from NZ_JBFRRH010000009.1 coordinate 27,178, forward strand.
AATATTCCTACAGAGCAAATCATCGGTAGTGCGCTTAAATACAACTACAGCTACAACGATGGCAAACCGACTGTTACCAAAGACTCGTCGATTTTGACCATTGATGACAAAGCCGGAAAGGTCACTAACATTCAACATATTATCGGTAAGAAACCTATTCTAGCGGTGGGTAATTCAGACGGTGACCAAGCGATGATGCAATGGGCAACGAGCCAACCTAATTCAATGGCAATGATTGTTCATCACACTGACGCTGAGCGCGAGTGGAAGTACGATAGTAAGTCTCATGTTGGTAAGTTGGATAAAGCGCTAGATGAGGCGAATTCCAGAGAGGATTGGACGCTGATCGACATGAAATCCGATTGGTGTGAGGTGTACTAACGCCTAATTGATTCTTGATTTTTGATTCATAAAAGCTCGGATTTTTGATTCGAGCTTTTTTGCGAAATAGCGAAGGCTTTGTCTCATTTTAAGCAAGAATGTACTATAAATTTTCAATGCATGACGGTTTAATCGGATAGTCAGAAATTAAAGGAATAGAGAAATGAAAACGATAGGTTTGCTTGGCGGCATGAGTTGGGAGTCGACAGTGAGCTACTACAAATCCATCAACGAGGGCGTTAAAGCGACCCTTGGTGGGCTCAATTCTGCAAAGGTTTGTATGTTCAGCGTGAACTTCCATGAGATGGAAAAGCTTCAACATCAAGGTCGCTGGGCTGAGACGGCGGATATCTTATCGGAAGCGGCTTTATCGGTAGAGAAGGGCGGCGCTGATTTCATTCTGATTTGTACCAATACCATGCATAAGGTCGTTCCTGAGATCGAAGAGAAAATCACGATTCCTATCTTACATATCGCAGATACCACGGCGCAGAAGCTGCTTGAACATGGCGTAAAGAAAGTCGGATTACTTGGTACGGCTTTCACGATGGAACAAGATTTCTATAAAGGACGCCTGATTAACAAATTTGGTATCGATGTGGTGATTCCTGATGAGAGTGACCGAGAGAAAGTCCACAACATCATTTATCAAGAGCTGTGTCGAGGCGAAGTAAAAGAAGAATCTCGAGCTGTATACCGTCAAATCATTGAGAAGCTAGGCCAACAAGGTGCAGAGGCTGTGATTCTGGGGTGCACTGAAATCGCCCTCCTGATTCAGCAGCAACACACTGATGTTCCCTTGTTTGATACCACAGCCATTCATGCAGAAGCGGCTGTACGTTTGGCGACGAGTGACTAACTTCTAGCTCTTGTTCTTAGCTCTTATTCTTAGCTCCATAGCAGTCCTCTTTTAGTTTTTGTGCGATTTTTATTCAGTTGAGTGAAAGTTTTTTGTACAAAAGCAGGTCGTTAATTAATGAAGCGATGCTTTGTTCATTAACCAAGGCTTTATCGGCAGGTAAGGCTTTAGTTAATGGCTGAGGTATCCGCGCTTTTAAGCACTATGCTTTAGTCATGACCAAAAGAGGATTTATTATGAAATGGCTTATCTTATCTGTGACGTTATTGTTTGTGGCGGGATGCCAATCAACAGGCTCTGAAACATCTTCACATGATCAAATGAATAAAGTGGATACGAGTGGCTGTAGTAGCTAATCTCTTTTTGTGGAAACACCTTTTCAGCTGCTCCGATAGCTACCCCCATAAAAGCTCCAATAAAGAGTTATCCCCTATAAAGCCTTGTGTTCTAACAAGGCTTTTATTTTATACAAAATCTAAAAACTGATTCGACTATATTGCGAATTATCAATGAATACTGGTGTTGATAAACTCTGTTTTATTCAAGCACGCTCTCGTGCTTATAGACCGGAGAAACCAATATGAATTACGAGGGAAAAGTATATCGTCCATGGACAGAGGCGAAGAGCATTCTGATTCAAACCACTTTAGGTTGCAGTATCAACACGTGCACGTTCTGTAATATGTTCAGCGATAAACGATTCAAGGTTCGTGATATTGAGGATGTGTTTAAAGATATCGAAGAAGTTCGCCTGATTTATCCTTATGTTGAATCGATTTTTCTTATCGATGGCAACGTGATGGCCGCCCGCACGGATTATCTCCTTAAGATTTTGGATAAGCTTCGTCATACCTTTCCAGAAAGCAGAAAAGTATCGCTCTATAGTGGTTTGAACGATTTCCGTCGTAAAAGCTTGAGCGAACTTAAAGAGCTTAAAAGTGCTGGTCTCACTATGGCTTATGCGGGGTTGGAGTCAGGCGATGCGGTTGTACTCGACAACATCAAAAAGCGCATGACACCAGAACAAGCGATCGAAGGCATGGCATTAGCCAAAGAAGCCGGCATTGAAACCTTACTTTCGTTTATCTTCGGCCTTGGTGGGCGCGATCGATCACGTGAACATATTGTCGAGACCACAAGATTACTGAACATCATGAAGCCTGAGCAGATAGCGCCAATGGCGTTAGCGATTCAGCCAGGAACCGTGATGGAACAAGAAGTAAAAGACGGTAAGTTCGTTATGCCGACGCAACTTCAGATCTTAGAAGAAGAAAAGTATCTGCTTGAGAATCTAAACATCGACACTTTCTATTGGGGCGACCATGGTAATAACATCGTGACTCAGAAAGGTTTCCTGCTTGATTCAAGAGAGCAATTTTTGGCTAAGGTGAACCGTGCGATAGCATCAAACCCAATGGCTAAAGATAGTGTTATTCAGACGTTTGCTTGGTAGCGTTTAGTTAAAAACGATATTCGCCATAAACCTACTTCTTTTACTGAGACAATTCAAAATCAGTAAAGCCATTTTCTTGGTGGATGTTGTAAATTTGTGAATCTGAATTGTCTATATTCTATGCTGTGTACTGGATCTCATTTGTTATTTGACTCCCTTGCTAAGGTTAATAATGAATGCGTAATACCAATCACTTTACTCAACTTAAGAGGTTTCTATGCTAGGTGAAAATCATTCTCTTGTTCACGAATTTCCTGAAATGAAAGATAAAATTGCTGAGCTTGTTAAAACTGACGATGGCTTTGCAGCAGACATGAAGACGTACGACAACCTTGATAAAGAGATTCGTAAGCTTGAGCTGAAAGATTCACCCATTGATGACGGCTCGATGCACCAACTGAAACATGATCGTTCTGTACTGAAAGATGCACTGCATGCACGTTTAACTGGCTAGTGAGCTAGTAATTTTGCTGATTAGCTAAATGGCGAATTGCAGACTTAGACAAAAAAACTCCTTCGGGAGTTTTTTTCGTTTTGGTTCAATAACATCTTCACAATTCAACTGAGTTAATACGTTGTATTGTTATGTGAATGACGCATAATGAGGGTTACTGGTACACGATTTTTAAGATTTTATTGGTAATCTCATGAATATTGAACACCTCAAATTGTTTGTTCGTTTAGCTTCCACACATAACATCAGCATGGCTGGGCAAGAGCTTGGTTTGTCTCCTGCTGTTGCAAGCTCGCACATCAGTAAATTGGAAGACAATTTAGGCGTTCGCTTGATCCACAGAACCACTCGTAAGGTCTCTTTAACCGAAGAGGGGGAAGCATTTTTGCCTCATGCTGAAGAAGTATTATCGAGTGTCGATGCTGCCAAATCGGCGGTCGGTGTGGGCTGTGACTCTCCAACCGGAACGCTACGAGTTACCGCATCGGCGTCTTTTGGACGTTTGCATCTTGTTCCTGCTTTGCCTGGATTCTTAGAGCGCTACCCTGGGTTAAAAGTCGATCTCAGGCTATCAGATTCGATGGTAGATGTTGTTGAGGGTGGCTTTGATATCGCAATTCGTATCTCAGAGCTGAAGGACTCAACACTGATTGCCCGAAAACTTGCGACAGACAAACGCATTGTGTGTGCATCGCCTGATTACTTAATCAAATACGGTAAGCCAGCCATACCTCAAGATCTCAATGATCATCAGTGTATTAGCTTGATTGGTTTAGAAAACTGGACCTTCAATACCGAAAGCGGGCCTAAGACGATTAAGGCATCGGGATCGTTCAGGGCAGATAACGGAGAAGCACTACGTGACGCAGCCTCAGGTGGTATGGGTATCACGGTGACGTCGAATTGGTGTGCGTATGAGCAACTGAAAAGTGGTCAACTGATTCAAATATTAGAAGATTACCCATTAACCTCAGAGCCTGCGATTTGGGCTGTGTACCCAAGCACAAGGTTACTTGCGCCAAAGGTGAGAGCCTTCATTGACTACTTCTCTGAGTATTATGGCAACCCGCCGTATTGGGAGCAAACGTAGAGACAAACGTTGTACGAAAGCCCTGTGTTTCTAATTAAATACATTAGAAACACAGGGCTTTTTTATTGAGATTTGTAAATCAACTCAACATGAGTCGTCGTGATTAAGAAAGCGTCGCTTTGATGATCTCTTCAATTTTAGCGACAACTTGCTGTGATTTATCACCGTAAATCGCATCTGGGTGTGGGTTCGCAAATGTGTTGTTGTCGTTATCAAAGTATTGACCGCCTGCTTGTGCAAACTCATCAGACAATGATGCGCGAACCAGAATATCAGAACCTATGCTTAGGTCGCCGCCTGCAATACCGTAAGCGTCTTTCACCATCTTGCTGCCTAGTAACGAAGCTGGGTTAACCGCAACCACCATTGGCCCTGTAGAGCCTAACTCTTTTGCCATCTCACGAGTCCACATAGTGATCGCAAGCTTGCTTTGTGCGTAAGCGTCACCGTCTGACATTGGTTTCTTGCCTTCTAGCGCTTCGATGTTCACTGCTGCTTGCGCCGCTGAAGACAGGTTCACCACTCGGCTAGATGCATCGAGCACTGGTAGCAGACGTTTAGTCAGATGGTATGGTGAAATGGTATTCACAACAAAACGAACATCTAAACCGTCTTTAGTGATTGTGTTCGGAGTGTTGAACACACCTGCGTTGTTTATCAGTACATCAATCTTATCGTGCTCAGCAATTATTTCGTCAGCCAACGCATCCACATCAGCCAGAACAGACAAGTCTGCCACGTAACTTTGAATTTTAGCTTCAGCAGAGATAGCCACAAGTTGCTGCTCTACGTCTTTGAGTTTGCTTGGGTTACGTCCATGCAATAAAACGTGGTGGCCTTGTTGAATAAGTACTTTTGCCGTTTCGAAGCCGATACCATCGGTAGAGCCTGTGATCAGAATAACTTTTTGCATGGAATAGATTCCTTATTAAAGCGCTGACATGGTGAGCGTTTTTAAATGTGTTGTTTCGTTGAGATAAAGAATAGCAACCTTTTGTGAAGTTGATAATCAACCGGATTAATAAAACACTATTTAGTTTTTGTTGAAAATAGAGGTGTGAACAAAGTCTCAGGCTGAGCGGAATAGCAGACAATAAAAAAGCTTAGCGCGGGGGTCGCTAAGCTTCGTTGTTAAGTATGTTCTTGAACCATGTTTAAGCTGGTAGGGTTAGCCTACTTGAGAAAAGCTCACTACCTTGCTTTGTAGCTTCTCTTTCAGGTAATCCGTCACCGCTTGCTGCTCGGATTCGCTCATGTACAGGCCAAGTTTGGTTCTGCGCCACAAGATGTCTTCGTCAGTCATCGCCATCTCTTCATTGATCAAGTAATCGATTTCAACTTGATAAACGCCATGCGCTTCGCTTGAGAACTGGATGCCAAGGTCAGCTTCGCTGTTTGCTCCTTCCAGTAGCTTCCACGTGTAAGTACCAAATTGAGTCACGTAGCGAAGCAATAGCGCTTCAGATGCCCAAGGGTATTTAGTGTGGATCATCTTCGCAAGCTGCTCTCTGCTGCAACTAAAGTTACCGCCTGGAAGCGTGTCGTTCGCTGTCCATGGTGCACCCATGTTGGTTAGGTGTGGCTCAAGCTTCTTAAGCGCCGCTTCGCCGAGCTTACGATAAGTGGTTAACTTGCCACCGAAGATCGAAAGCAGTGGTGCTTGATCAAGCTCTGCGTCCAATTCCAATGTGTAGTCTCGAGTGATCGCTTGTGGGGAATCAGATTCGTCGTCACAAAGTGGTCTTACGCCACTGTATGTCCAAACCACGTCCTCACGGCCAAGCTGTTTAACAAAGTGCTGGTTAACGATATCAATCAAGTAATCCACTTCGACATCATCAATTGCGACGTTACGTGGGTCGCCTTTGTATTCAAGGTCGGTGGTGCCGATGATCGAGAACTTATCTAGGTAAGGGATCATGAACACAATGCGATTGTCTTTGTTTTGCAGAATGTACGCTTGTGGTTCGTCATGAATGCGTGGCACAACAATGTGCGAGCCTTTGATCAGACGAATATTACGAGGCGAAGCCTGCTCTAATCCATCATCGAAGAACTGCTTAACCCAAGGGCCAGCCGCGTTAACCAGTGCTTTCGCTTTACGTTCAAAGCGTTGGTTTGTCATCACATCGAGGATCGTCACATGCCAAATACCACCTTCACGGTGCGCTTTTTCAACACGGCAGTAGTTACGTACTTCTGCGTTGTTTTCTTTTGCTGCTAATACGTTGAGCAACACCATACGCGCATCATCCACCCAGCAATCTGAGTATTCGAAGCCCGTCTTCATTTCTGGTTTCAGTAGGCCCGATTTCGCTAGGTTGACTGTCTTGCTTCCCGGAAGAGTGGTGCGCTTACCCAAGTTATCGTAAAGGAATAGGCCACAGCGAATCATCCAAGCTGGGCGTAAAAATGGTCGATGAGGCAAACGGAAACGCATTGGTTGAGCAACATGAGGCGCTTTTCTTAACAAGACTTCACGTTCAGCGAGTGCTTCCGAAACTAAACGAAATTCGTAATGTTCAAGGTAGCGTAGGCCACCGTGGATAAGCTTTGAGCTGGCAGAAGACGTTGCAGATGCAAAATCATTTGCTTCGTATAAGCCAACGTTTAGACCACGACCTGATGCGTCTGCCGCGATGCCTGCACCGTTGATGCCGCCGCCAATCACGATCAAGTCTAAAGTGGAAGATGTACTGTTGTTTGAATTATTTTGTTGAGCACTCATGGTTTTGACCTCTTTCTGAGCGAACGAGCATTTTAGAACATAATTGAATCCTATATGAACTTTCGTTTGTGGTCATTTATTATTTTCGTTTATGCGCGTTTTATGTGATTTGGGCATAAAAAAACCTCTGCTTATGAAAGCAGAGGTTCAAATAAGACTAATTCGAGCATAGAAGCGACAGTGACAGCGAGCAAGTTTTACTTTATTAACTTTTCTATAAAGAATGGTGATTCGTTTAAGAAAGTGGCGTCACTGAGCTCTTGTTTTGATTTATTCGCTCATAGAACGAGCGGTATCGATCACTTCTAATGGTATTGCCGAATCTTTAAGGATGTTGAGAATCTCTTCCGGTGGCTGCTTATTAGTAAACACCATGTGCGCTTGAGAGATATTGCCGAGCTTAACCATCGCGTTACGGCCAAACTTAGTGTGGTCGACGGCTAAGAAGATGCTGCGACTGTTTTCGATGATGGCTTGTTTCACACGAACTTCGTGGTAATCAAAATCGAGTAGTGAGCCATCAAAGTCGATGCCGCTGATACCTAAGATGCCGAAATCGAGGCGGAACTGCTTTACAAAATCAAGTGTCGCTTCGCCAACAATACCGCCGTCGCGGTTTCTCACTTCGCCACCCGCCAAGATAACCTTTATCTCTGGATTCGGAAGAAGGATGCTCGCCACGTTAATGTTGTTGGTGACAACTCGTAATTGTTTGTGATTTTTATTGAGCGCGCGTGCTACCGATTCTGGCGTGGTGCCGATATCAACGAACAGGGTTGCACCATCTGGGATGTGCTTAACCAGTTCGTCGGCGATCACGTCTTTTTCGTTGAAGTTAAGCGCTTTACGCGTGTTATAAGAGGTATTTTCCGAGCTTAAAGGAATGGTTGCACCACCATGATAGCGACGAATTTTGTTGCTATCGGCAAGTTCATTGAGGTCTCGTCTGATGGTTTGTGGGCTGACATCGAACTTTTCAACGAGCTCTTCGGTGCTCACATATCCTTGTGTTTTTACCAGATCTACAATCTGCTGGTGTCTTGGTATCTGCTTCACTTAACTTACCACTCCCTGCGCGCAAAGGGCTCTAGCGCGTCAAAATCGAAAATATAAACTCACGCTATTGTGCTCGAATTGATGAAAAGAGAGAAGTAATGATGGTAAGGAATCATGTCTAAACCGCAAAAACGCTGGTCAAAACGTGGAATTTGAGCCTGAAACGCAAAAAAGAGCACAAAAGAGTGCTCTTTTTAGTTTCGTTTGCTGAGGTTCGAGCAATCTAGTCGATTAGATTACTCGAGTTCCTAGGTCAACGATTAATGATTAACGATGAGCTGAATACTCAGTATTACTCTTCGTCGTCATCGTGCAGCTCAGACCAAACCTGTGCACACTTGATTGCACGCTTCCAGCCTTTGTAACGGCGGTTACGCTTTTCTTCGTCGTGGTGTGGCATGAACGTGCGGTTAAGAACGGCTTTGTCTTGAAGCTCGTCAATGCTGTCCCAGAAACCAACCGCTAGGCCAGCAAGGTAAGCGGCACCAAGAGCCGTTACTTCTGTTACTTCAGGACGATGAACTTCAGTATCAAGCACGTCTGATTGGAATTGCATTAGGAAGTTGTTCGCTACTGCGCCGCCATCAACACGTAGGTTTGCTAGCTTGATGCCAGAGTCCGCTTGCATCGCATCTAGCACGTCACGAGTTTGGTAAGCAATGCCTTCCAAGGTTGCACGGATGATGTGGTTAGAGTTAACACCACGAGTCAGGCCAACAATCGTACCGCGAGCGTAAGCATCCCAGTATGGTGCGCCTAGGCCAGTGAATGCAGGAACCACGTAAACACCGTTTGAAGAGTCCACTTTGGTTGCGAAGTACTCTGAGTCTTCTGCGCCAGCCAGTAGTTTCATTTCATCACGTAGCCATTGGATTGATGCGCCGCCCATGAATACTGCACCTTCAAGTGCGTATGCAGGTTCGCCTTTAGGACCACATGCCAGTGTTGTTAGTAGGCCGTTTTTAGATGTGACTTTCTCTTGGCCTGTGTTCATTAGAAGGAAACAACCAGTACCATAAGTGTTCTTAGCTTGGCCTGCTTCTACACACATTTGACCGTAAAGTGCAGCTTGTTGGTCACCCGCAATACCCGCGATTGGAATACGAGTACCGCCTTTACCACCAAGGTTCGTTTGACCGTAAACCTCAGAAGAACGCTTCACTTCTGGCATCATTGATGACGGGATACCCATTTCATCAAGTAGCTTTTGATCCCAGCATAGGTCGTTGATGTTGAACAACATAGTACGTGACGCGTTAGTGTAATCCGTAACGTGAACACGCCCTTGAGTCATCTTCCAAACCAACCAAGTATCAACGGTACCGAACAGTAGTTTGCCAGCTTCAGCGTCTTCGCGAGCGCCTTCAACGTTGTCTAGAATCCATTTTACTTTGGTACCTGAGAAATACGGGTCAAGGACTAAGCCTGTATTGTCACGTACGTAGTCTTCTAGGCCACGTGCTTTTAGGTCTTCACAGATGTCTGCTGTACGGCGACACTGCCATACGATGGCGTTATAAACCGGCTTACCTGTCTCTTTGTTCCAAACAATGGTGGTTTCACGTTGGTTAGTGATACCGATGCCCGCTAGCTCATCGCTGCGGATGCCTGCTTTAGCAAGCGCTTCAACCAATGTAGAGCTTTGCGTCGCCCAGATTTCCATTGGATCATGCTCAACCCAACCGGCTTTAGGATAAATCTGAGTAAATTCGCGTTGAGAAGAGCTTACGATGTTTGCATCGTGGTCGAGGATTACAGCGCGAGAGCTTGTGGTGCCTTGGTCTAGGGCAACAATGTATTTTTGCTCGGTCATGGTAAGAATCCTTTTTCTTTTGTTATTTATATTTTAGTAAATGTAGGGGCGCTTAGTGATTAAGCTTGAGCTTGTTCAGCTTCTTGTTCTGTTTCACATTGGTTTGGAATTGTGCAGCCTTGGCCTTCAACTGGTAGGTAAGCACCGATAACACGTGGGTACAACCAGCCACCAAAACATGCACCCGCAATTGGAGCAAGGATTGGTACGATGAAGTAAGGAATATCACGAGCACCTGTTAGTGCGAAATCCCAACCTGCAAAGTAAGCGAACAGTTTTGGTCCGAAATCACGAGCAGGGTTCATTGCAAAGCCAGTCAGTGGACCTAAAGAGCCACCGATAACTGCGATAAGAATACCGATCAGTAAAGGGTTCATTGCACCGCGAGATGCGCCATTGTTCTCATCACCTAACGCTAAGATGGCAAACATCAACACTGCAGTAATCACGAATTCCACAGCAAAAGCGCCGAAGAAAGAGAGTGAAGCATGTGGGTAAGTCGAGAAGATACCAGCAGTTGATAGTGCGTCTTGGCTGCTACGAACGAAGTTGTGTGCAATTTCGTAGTCAGTAAATAGGTTGCTGTACAGGCTGTAAACCAGTGCTGCAGAGCAGAATGCGCCAAGCAGTTGCGAAATGATGTAAGGCAGCACTTTCGCTTTATCAAAGCCATGGAACATGGCTAGTGCAATCGTCACCGCTGGGTTGATGTGAGCGCCTGACACGCCGGCAGTACAGTAAATTGCAATCGCAACACCGAAGCCCCAGATGATGCTGATTTCCCATTGTCCGAATGTTGCACCGGTTAGTACCAGTGCAGCCACACAGCCAACGCCGAAGAATATGAGTAATCCTGTACCGATAAATTCAGCCAAGCATTGCCCAAATAAAGAAGGGTGTTTGTTTGTTGTCATGTTCGAGTCCTTTTTAGTTTTGCTTATCTAGCACGTGCATTGTGCATAAATTTGCGAACTCGAAAATAAACGAACATAAAAAGTGAGCGTTTGAGCATGAAATTGTTAATTAAAGTCACTTGAAATGTTAATCCGAACACTTTTGCTCGGAAAAGACGCTCGCATGAACGTCATTGTTCGAATGGATGTGTTTCGAGGTCGCTAAAACTACCTGTATGTAAACGGATGCACAACTGGTACGAGGAGTTTATGTTTGGATTTGTGATGCTACTTCGTGAGTGGTGGATTATTAGACGTAGCTTGATGATATTTAACACACTTTACCTTGTGTACTGAACAGAATGTTCTAAATGTGATGTGGTACTGTGCTTTGTTTTATTATTGTTACTTTTGTTATTGAAATTGCCACCATACTTGAGAACAATCGTCTTCTTTATACGGGGGATAAGATGCGAATATTGGTAGTTGAAGATGATCGCTTGATCAGTGAAGCAATAGAACAGCGCTTTATCGACCTAGGTCATGGTGTTGATTGTGCCTACGATGGGGCGGTCGCGTTCGCCATGATCAGCCACACCGATTTTGATTTAGTGATTCTCGATCTAAACCTGCCCAATAAATCGGGTGAGCAGATCATCAAACGTATTCGCCAGTCGTCTGATACCCCCGTTCTCATTCTTACCGCGCGCAGTGAAGTGTTTGACCGAATTCAACTTTTGGATCTGGGCGCTGATGATTATCTTACTAAGCCTTTTGATTTTGGTGAGTTGGAAGCTCGCTGTCGCGCGATCGTTCGACGTCGTCAAGGCAGCGATCAGAACACAGTGACGTTTGGTGACATTGAGTTTGACAGTGCAGGGTGCATTGTAAAAGTGAAGGGCGAGGTCATTGAGCTTAAACAGCGTGAATATCGCTTATTAGAAATTTTCCTGAACCACCTCAATCGTGTGATGAGCAAAGAAGAGATCATCGACCACTTATATAACTTCGATAACCCACCCAATACTAATGCGATTGAAACCTACGTTGGTCGCTTGAGGAAGGCGCTAGCCAATAGCAATGTTGAGATCAAAACCCTGCGTGGCCTTGGTTATGTGCTCAATAAAGTCGAAGACTGAGCTTAGGAGTATTAGGTGACGGCACTGACCCAATCTGTCCGCTTTCGTTTTCGAACAAAATCGCTGAGATTCCAATTATTGTTCTCTGCGACCTGTCTATTGTGCCTGATTAGTTTGCTGACTTTGGTTGCGGTAAAGCGCTACGCCTATCAAACCACTCAGATGTTTTATGATCGCCAGTTGAATAACGCGGCTCTGCAGATCATAGAGCAGGTTCGTTTTAATGGTTTAACATTCAGTGTCGACATCCCCACCGCAGCCTTTAAATCGCTGGCTGATTCCCCTAGAGATAAGGTTTTCTATCTGGTTGCTAGTTCTTCGAATTCATCGGAGTCGGGTTACATCACGGGTTATAAAGAATTGCTTGATGATCAGTTAGTGCGTGACCAAATCGAGCAATATCAGATTAAGCTCGAACCAGAGGCTGCTTATTTTTACTTAACCTTTAAAGATGACTGGGTGCGTTTGTCTTTGGTCAGTCGCATCATGAATACCCGTGAAGGGCCGCAAAACATTTACGTGCTTGTGGGGCAAACCACACAAGCAAGGCAAGTATGGGAGAAACAGCTCGCGGACCACGCGGTAAAGCTACTACTTGCGGTGATGTTAAGTGCACTATTGGTCATCTTTGTGTTGATTGTAAAGGTGCTTAAGCCGGTCAATGAAATCAACAATAAGATGGAGAGGCGATCGAATCTCGACTTGACCCCTATTAATCTCGATGCGCCGGAAGAGGTCGAGCATTTGGTCGATACCATCAATGTGTTTATGTCTCAACTCGATAAGAACTTAACCAACCTTAAGAACTTTACCGGCGAAGCTGCGCATCAATTAAAGACGCCAATCGCTGGCATTAAAGCTCAAATCGAACTGGCCAAAAGCAAAGCAAATGACAACCAGACACTTGATTACTTAGACAAAGTCACAGGCGCGTGTGAAGTGCTTGAGCGTACCGTGGAGCAGCTGTTGAGCCACGCGACGATTCGCCATCGCTACCAAAGTATTGAGCCCACAGAGATTGATTTTAATGAGCTAGTGAAGCAAACCAGCCGTGGTTTAGCGATGAATGCATTGAACAAAGACATCGAACTGAGCTACATCGAATCACTCAAGTTTCACATCCGAGGCGACAGCTTCGCATTAACTCAGATGCTGACTAATCTCATCGAAAATGCCATCAAGTATTCACCGAAAGGCAGCACGATCGAAGTTGAGTTGGTGCAACAAGGAAGTAAAGCCGTGCTGTACGTTCGTGATTTTGGGCCCGGTATTGATGAGCAAGATAAACCCCATGTGTTCGAGATGTTTTATCGTAGCCCAAATGCACTAAGCCAAGGCACAGGTTTAGGGATGAGTATTGCTTTGGATGTTGCTCAAAAATCTAATGCGATTCTGAGCTTAGAAGACACAAACCCAAATGAAACGGATAACGGTGGTCTTACGGTGAAAATCCAGTTCCCGCATACTTATTGGTGGGAGGTTTTATGATCAAGTTCTGTCTATCTTGGGTAACAGGACTGAGCTCGACTGTGTTGTTATCAGGCGCTTTGTTTGTTACGGGTGCCACCGCGCAAGCTAATCAAGCTAGTGGTCAACAAGGTTCTGCTCATCAAGACCCTGTCCACCAAGACAAGAGCAACCAAGGTGATGGAAACGAAGATGCGTTGGTGATCTATGGGGCGGCTTATTTATCAGAAATGAAACCACTGCTCGATGACTTCCAACGTCGAAATCCAGATATTACGGTGCGCTATCAAGCGATGAGCAGCAATGTATTAGATGCTCATATTCGAGACCAAAAACCGGATCAGCCTGACATCACCATCAGTTCGGTGATGGATTTACAATTGCGACTTGTTAATGATGGTTATGCGCTGCCTTACCAAATCAATGTGCCGGGTTATGGCTCTCAATCGGGTATTGTTCCGCACTGGAGCCAATGGCGAAATGAGCTGTTTGGCTTTAGCTATGAACCTGCTGTGATTGTGTTTAATCAAGCTTTCCTTGAAGGCAAAGAAGTCCCGCTTAGTCGTGTTGAGTTGCTGAGTTTTATTCGTCAGCATAGTGATGAGCTGGAGGGGAAGATAGGGTTGTTTGATATTCGAGATGTGGGTATTGGTTATTTACTTTGGTCTTTTGAACGAGCACAAACCAGTAACTACGGGCAGTTTTTAGAGCTGTTTAATCTTCATCAGGCGCGCACCTTTGATAGCTCCGCCTCGATGCTCAAGGCGTTGACCAATGGTGATATCTCGATTGCCTACAACATCATGGGCTCGTATGCGAACTCATGGGAATCAAAGCACAAAGATGTAGTGATTGTGGCTGCGAATGATTACACCCCTGTGGTTATTCGAACGGCATTTATCAACAAAACCACCCCGCGGCCAGCACAAGCACAAGCCTTTATCGATTATCTGTTTTCCTATTCAGGACAGAAGCTAATGGCAAAAGAAACCAACATGCCTCCAGTGCGTATCGATATTAAAAGTGCAAAGTCTGCGGTTGTCTTACGTGAGCAGTTTGCGAACCAACTTAAGCCTTTGCCATTAGATGTCAGCTTGTTGATCTTCTCAGATCAAAGCAAAAAATCGTTAGTGATTACGGAATGGGAGAGTGCCTTAAAAAGCTACGACTAGCCTTATTCTTATTTCAGTTCAGTTTAGTTTAGGTCAGGTTAGGTCAGTTTTAGCCTCGGTATTAACCCTCTGTTATTCTGCCTTTGAACCGACTGAGCCAAATGTTGGTTTGTCTGCCCCTGCTAAATGTCACCGAGTCAGCTGCATGACAGTTTCGTTTTTTACTCTTGAAGTCCACAAATGAGCATGGATTTGCTCTTTCACTTCAAGAGTAAGAGGTTGAAAACGGTCATGAATGAGAATATTTCCTGCATGTTGATCCGCGGCGGCACATCGAAAGGTGCATACTTCCTAGCCAGTGATTTACCTGAAAGTGAGCAAGAAAGAGATGAACTGCTCGTGCGTATTATGGGCTCTGGTGAGGGACAGCAAATTAATGGTATTGGTGGCGGAACAACGTTGACTAGCAAGGTCGCCATTGTTTCTAAATCTTCAGAAGAAGGTACCGACTTAGAGTACTTATTTGCTCAAGTTGGCGTTGAAGAAAAAGAAGTCGATACTCGCCCCTCATGCGGCAATATTCTCTCTGGAATTGTGGCGTTCGCCAGTGAAAATAATTTGGTTAAGTTAAGCAGTCCATCGACCATGTTGCGTGTCAGAAACATCAACACCAACACCATTATCGAAGTTTCAGCGGAAAGCCCAAATGGTCATTTACGTTATGACGGTGATGTGCGTGTGGACGGCGTTCCCGGGACGGGCTCTCCTGTTTTGCTCAATTTCTTAGATGTAGGAGGCTCCAAAACAGGCAAGCTATTTCCTACAGGTAAGGTGCGTGATGAGGTCGACGGCATTGAGTTGACGTGTTTAGACGCGGCGGTGCCTATGGTACACATTAATGCTCAAGAACTTGGTTTAACGGGTAATGAAACCAAGCAACAGCTCGATGAAAATGCTCCCCTATTAGAACGTATAGAGTCTATCCGATTAGCGGCAGGCCGATTAATGGGTATGGGCGATGTGACGGGAAGTGTGGTGCCTAAGGTCTCCTTGTTATCACCACCCACGTATGGTGGACACATTACCTCTCGATACTTTGTGCCACAAAACTGCCACGCAAGTCATGCTGTTACCGGAGGGATTTGTGTGGCGGCGGCTTGCATGATCCCGGGCACAGTCGCCCATGAAGTGTGCCAAGGCATTAACTCTGAAACGGTCGTTATTGAGCACCCTAGTGGACAAATCCAAGTCAATATTAAAGTAGAGCCGGGGGAAGTTGAGCCTGCAGTTCGTCAAGCGGCTTTGGTGCGCACCGCTCGCCCACTGTTCAAAGGTCAGGTTTACCCGACATTCTAATCTAATCTGCTTTATTAGCTATTTCATGTCGCTAGCCTTTGGGCTGGCGATTTTTTATTCTCACCTTCATATTCTTTTTAGCTTTAAACACTTTCCTCCAAGCCTCGTAAAACCTAGAGATTTACTGCACCAATTAGGCGCGCTGTGCTCTGTTTTTGTGCCTGAAAGGGCGATCTTTGTAACACTTTTGTTATCAAAATGGAGCGTGTCAGTTGGGTGACAGGTTCGGCGACTAATTTGTCAGAAACCACAAAAAACAGTCCAGCTGCAGGCAACACGCAGTAAATGGATATTAGGAGGCACGATGCTGAACGTACAACTACCCGGCAATACACAACTATCTACTAAGGGTTCGTTATTCTCGAACGGTTCTTTTCTTATGACTCAAAAATTGTCTAAGTTAAAAGTTTGCCAATCACTCTTGGTCACGCTACTTGGTGTGGGGGCATTATCTCATCACGCACAAGCCGAAGAGGTTTCGTTTAAAGGTGAGCGTGTCGAGTTTGTTATGCCTTACAAAGAGGGCGGCGGTACTGATACATGGGGGCGTTTCTATGCACCTTACTTGTCTCAATCGTTACCGGGCAATCCAGTAGTAGTGGTGAAAAACATTCCGGGTGGCGGTTCAACAAAAGGCGCTAACCAATTTGCTCGCCGTGCGAAAGACAACGGCCTCAACATCTTTGCAAGCTCGGCATCAACCCAATATCCCTATCTTCTTCAAGATCGCCGAGTTCGTTACGACTACAACGATTGGAGCGTGATTCTCGCATCCCCAACTGGCGGCGTTGTGTATGTTTCGCCTAAAACAGGCATCGAGAACGTACAAGATCTTTTCGATAAGAAAGACCAAATCAAGTTTCAATACGCAAGCCAAGGTGCGACCTCGATTGACTTGGTACCACTGTTAGCCATGGATCTACTTGGTTTGGAGGTACAAGCAATTTTCGGCATGCAAGGGCGTGGCGCTGGTCGACTGGCGTTCGAGCGCGGCGAAGTGAACATCGATTCTCAAACTAGCTCATCTTACATCGACAAAGTGACGCCACTAGTCAATGAAGGCAAAGCGATTCCATTGTTTAGCTTCGGTGTATTGGGTGAAGACGGTAAGTTGAAACGTGACCCTAACTTCCCTGAGCTTCCGCACTTCGCTGAGGTTTACCAAATGTTCCACCCAGAAGAAGCTGAAACTCAAGGCTACGCAGTGTGGCGTTCATTCTTCATGGCTGGATTTGCTGCTCAAAAGATGATTTTTGTGCCTAAGTCGACACCAGAAGAGACAGTTGCAGCATGGCGCGCATCGGCTTCTGAGTTGGTATCTCAACCCGACTTTCAAAAACGTGCAGTCGAAGTCTTGGGTGATTACCCGCAATTGACTGGCGAACAAGCACAGTTAGCGCTAAATGCCGCTTTGTCGCTTGATGAAAGCAACCTTGAATGGGTCAGAAACTGGCTTACCACAAACTACAACACTCGTTTCTAAACAGGCTATCCAGAAGCCCAAGAAAACATGAGTCTTAACAACGCTCAGTACTAACTGGCAGTGAGACCGCGGCGCA
The DNA here is from genome assembly GCF_041472995.1 of Vibrio sp. 10N.261.46.A3. Classification (NCBI taxonomy): domain Bacteria; kingdom Pseudomonadati; phylum Pseudomonadota; class Gammaproteobacteria; order Vibrionales; family Vibrionaceae; genus Vibrio; species Vibrio sp. 10N.261.46.A3. The sequence continues at coordinate 44,538 of NZ_JBFRRH010000009.1, forward strand.
AGATCGTGGCTCACGCCTTTTCATCTCATTTTTATATTGTTACGTAATTTCAATATCGTACGTAACTGTTATATCGCTACGTAAAAAAGTAAGCGCCAAACTCCAATAGCATGTGGCTTATACGGATTAAACCGTAGGGTTTTTGACATCCATGGATAGGTAAGCGGTGGTAAACGAAGCGAAAGTGAGTCTCATGATAGAAAGGATTCAACGATGTTTAACGAACTCTTTGCTGCACTGGAAACCATATTAAGCGTCCAGCACATCACCTTTATGTTAGGTGGTGTGTTACTGGGTCTCGCGATTGGTATCTTTCCGGGGCTTGGCGGTATTGCCGGCTTATCACTACTGCTTCCATTCCTGTATGGCATGGATCCAATCTCAGCCTTGGCGATGCTTATCGGCTTGGTTGCGGTTATTCCAACGTCTGACACTTTTACCTCTGTATTAATGGGTATTCCGGGTTCAAGTGGCTCGCAAGCAACCGTGCTTGATGGCTTCCCTATGGCGAAAAAAGGCGAGGCGGCGCGTGCGTTATCTGCTGCATTTACGTCATCTTTATTCGGTGGCCTGTTTGGCGCGGTGATACTGACCGGTTTTGTGCTGATCGCTCGACCTGTGATCCTCGCTTTTGGTTCTGGTGAGTTGTTCATGTTGACCTTATTAGGTTTGAGCATGGTCGGCGCGCTGGCAGGTAAGAGCTTGGTAAAAGGCTTGTCGGCGTGTGGCATGGGCGTATTGCTTGGCAGTGTCGGTAGTGCTCCTGCAACTGGCGAATATCGAATGACCTTTGACAACTTCTACCTAATGGATGGCATTCCTCTGGTTGTCGTTGGCTTAGGTATTTTTGCGCTTCCTGAGATTATTGATCTGCTTCGTCAAAATAAGCCAATCGCCAATGCTAGTAAACTTGGCAAGGGTTGGTCTGCGGGCGTTCGTGACTTCTTGGAAAACAAATGGCTCGCAGTGCGCTGTAGCGTGATCGGCTGTATTGTCGGTGCACTTCCCGGCCTTGGTGGCAGCGTAGTGGACTGGATCGCTTATGGTCATGCGGTGCAAACGACCAAGAAAGATCCTGAATTCGGTAAAGGCGATGTGCGTGGTGTAATTGCCCCTGAATCGTCGAATAATGCGAAAGAGGGCGGTGGTTTAGTCCCTACGCTGTTATTTGGTATTCCGGGTTCTGGCAGCATGGCGGTATTCCTCGGTGGCATGGTGTTGGTGGGCTTAGAACCGGGCCCTGCGATGGTGAGTACTGACCTCGATATCACTTACACCATAGTATGGTCTTTGGCACTTGCGAACGTGTTCGGTGCTGGCGCTTGTATGCTGATTTCACCTTGGGTGGCTAGGCTGACCACGGTTCGTTATACGTTGCTTGCTCCATTCATGGTGATGGTGATTTGTTTTGCTGCATTCCAAGCAACACGCGACCTTGGCGACTTAGTCACGCTATTAAGTATCGGTACGCTGGGTGTGCTGATGAAGCGTTTCGACTGGCCTCGCCCAGCGTTCTTGATTGGTTTTGTACTGGCGAATGGTATGGAAACCTACCTGTATCAAGCTGTGCAGTTTGATGGTGCTGCGTTCTTACTCCGCCCTGGCGTGATGATCATTGGTGCGCTGACGGTCTTCTCCCTGTTCTTCATGTGGCGTCAAAGCGTCAAGAAAAACAAGCAAAGTGAAGTACAAGCCACTTCGACCGAAACGGTTCAACCTTCAGTGAGAATCAGTAACCGTAAGCCTCAAGTTATCTTCGCTGCTTTGGTCAATATCGCGTTTATGTATGGCATTTATGACGGCTACCAACAGAGCTTCTTAGGTGGTGTGTTCACTATTATCATTGCCAGCATTATGTGGGTGTTATCCGCTGTGGTGCTATTCCAACTGCTGACCAAACCAGAAGGTGATGCTGTCTATTTCGATAATGAGTATGAGCAAGGGTACGCCTTTGATACCAACAGTATCAGTATGATGCACTACCTGTACTGGCTAGGCGCGTTGATCCTTGGTTGCTACTTTGTCGGCTATGTGATTTCTATCAGTGCGTTCTTCTGCCTTTTCTTGATGAGTAAAGCAGGGCTGAGCTTGATGCGTTCAGCATCGGTTACCGTTGCAGCTACCGGTTTCTTACTGGGTTTGACTCACCTAATGGTATTGGATTTACCGATTGGCTTGCTACAAGAAACCGTTAATCTGCCTTGGCCAATTGGATAATAGAGGGAAAGAAATTATGACGATTCGAACGATTATTATGCCTTTCGCTTCTACGGCAAACTCCGCTGAAAGGTTAGAAGGCGCGCTGAGTATTGCACAATATTTTGGTGCACATTTGGATGTGTTACACGCTCAAATTAGCCCACAACAGTTGATGCCAGAAGAGCGCCAACTGTTACCGAGTAAGTGGTTAAGCCGCATCGACCAGCTGGTGAGTAACTACGTTGCAGAAGACATGAACCAGTCTGAGCTTGAGTTCACTACCTTGTGCGACAAGCTCGAAGTACCGCTGTGTGACAGTGATAACCTAGTGATGAATGAGGCCAATAAACACGTGAGTGCTCAATGGCATAATCTTACGGGTTATCGAGCGGATGTAGTATCTGAGCGCGGCAAGGTGTCTGACTTAATCATTATCCCTAAACCGCTAAATGGCAAAAGTAGCGTGAGTTTTGACGTAGCGATAGAACATGGCAGTCGCCCCATCTTACTGATGCCACGTGAGCAAAAAAGCTTTAACCCAGAATGCATAATGATTGCTTGGAATGGCGATGATCTGGGTGCGAGGGCTGTGAAAGCTGCGATGCCACTGCTTAGAAAAGCAAAGACCATCGTGGTGGTAACCAGTGAACGTTCACTTAACAAAAAGCCTAACCAACAAGATTTAAAGCGCTACTTGGGGCTGCATAACATTGAAGTGGAGTGTATTTCGTTTAAAGAGGGCAGAATCAAAACGCCTCAAGCGATCCTTGCTCATGCCGAGCAGTTTCATGCTGACTTGATAGTGGCTGGCGCGCTTGCTCATAAGAAGATGCATCAACAGATGTTGGGTGGCGTTACCAGAAGGTTATTGAGTAAAACCAACGTGCCTCTGTTCATGGTGAGCTAATAAATCGGTGAGTGATTGGTTTCCCTACATCACTCACTGATTCATCGAAACTTAACTGCTGTCATGTCAGGCGCATGACAGCTTAGATTGTTAGAGTAAACTCATGGGCTAACTGATATGTGACCCGTCCGTCTATGCTTATGTGGTCATCGTATTTATTCTCCTTTTTACGATGACAGATTACCAGTTAGCCCCTTTTTATTTCAATGTGTGCAGCTCTAAACCAGAGCTGCCACTTTTCCTTTCGCTACCAATTGATCTCGAACCGAGTCATAAGCCCAGTTGAACGCAATCGCGTAAAGCACGAAGAAAATCACTAGGCCGATGTCCATGATCAGTACGGTTAGGAAATCGAGTTGTAGAACCCACATCAAGACAGGTAGAGTCACTGTCATTAAGCCAAGCTCAAAACCTAACCCGTGCAGGACACGTGTTTTCGTGGTTCTTTTGCTTCGGTCTGTTCCGTAAATTTTGTCGTAGCCATAGTTGTAAACGTAGTTCCAAGCCATCGCTATCAATGATATTGCGAGCGCTAAGCCTGCCATTTCACCTGCGCCATTTCCTGTAACATAGGTTGCAAGCCCTGCCATCAAAACCAAAGCAACCAATTCAAATAGCACCATGTGCAACATGCGTTCTTTATGTGACATTTTTCTAACTCTCTTTACGATTAAATAGCCGCCGATGGGCTAATGACTTGGCTAGATAATATCTACTTAAGTGATAATATAAAGATAGTTAGCATCAAATATGGTGATAGTAAGTTTTGGGAGAAACCGAATGTACAACATTGAACAGCTGAAAATGTTTGTGTATGCCGTTGAATTAGGGTCATTTTCTGCCAGTGCTCGTCAATTGGGTAAGGTGCAGTCGGCGGTGAGCCAAGGCATCAGTAATCTTGAAATAGATTTTAATGTTGAGCTTTTTGATCGTTCGACTCGAAAGCCTTCACTAACCAAAGCGGGCGAGCAGTTATTTAAACAGGTGAAAGCAATCGTGCTTCAGGTTGAAGATCTGAATGTGACGGTTAGTGCGATGGGTAGCGGAGAAGAGGGGCTCATCAAAATTGCATTAGATGATTCATTGCTGGTTCCGAACCTATCTAAGATCCTTAGTCAGTTCAGTCATCAATTCCCTGCGACGGAAGTTGAATTGGTTGCGTGTACCACGACAGAGGTCAATCCGTTGATTATCGAAGAGAGAGCCGACATTGGATTGATGTTTACCAATTTGGCTTTTGATGTCGGTTCTGAGCCATGCTTTATCGGCCACCTACCGTTTATTGCTGTGTGTCATCCAAGTCATTCACTCGCAAAAACAGGTGTCGCGAAACTCCCTGATTTGCTCCCACATCGTCAGTTAGTGTTGAGGGGAGACAAGGGGAAGGTGATGGATCAGTTTCCGATGATTGCCGGTAAAGTGTGGTGGTCAAACAGCTTTATTGTTATCAAAGAGATGGTACTCGGGAGTGATATTGGCTGGGCATACTTACCTAAACACCTTGTCGAAGAGGAGCTGAATAAGCAGCGTTTAGTGGAGATTAATGTTTCATTCGATCACAAAACATGGTCGCCGCCCGTTGATCTTGTTCTGTCTAAAACACGCTCTAAAGGACCTGCGTTACTCTGGCTTGAACAAGCATTGAAAGGCCTATTAGACGAAACGTAAGCTGGACGAGACATAAATTGGTTCAAACTGAATAAAGAAAAGGCTCACCGTTTAACGTGTGAGCCTTTCTGTTTGATGTGATGCTGCTTTTTGTTAGCTGTAACTCTAGATGCTAGATGCTAGATGCTAGACGCTAGATTTAACCGTCTGACCGTTGTAGTACTTGTCTTTCATCTTAAGCGCCACGTTCACTAGGTAAATCAACACAGGTACTTCAATCAGTGGACCGATAACACCGGCAAACGCTTGGTCTGAGTTGATACCGAATACTGAGATAGCAACGGCAATCGCTAGCTCGAAGTTGTTCCCTGTCGCTGTGAATGCAATTGATGCGTTCTTGTCATATTCAATACCCATCTTCTTACCAATGAAGAAGCTGATGAAGAACATCGCGGTGAAGTAGATAGTCAATGGAACCGCAATCAACAATACGTCCATTGGCAGTTCAACAATCATCTCGCCTTTTAGGCTGAACATCAGAACGATAGTTGCCAATAGAGCAATCAGTGTGATTGGAGAGATACGTGGAATAAACACGTCGTTGTACCACTGCTCGCCTTTCATCGACACAAGGATCTTACGGCTTAGGAAGCCCGCTAAGAATGGGATACCAAGATAGATAAGTACACTGTGTGCAATGTCGATCATCGAGATATCAACCAACATACCTTCGTAACCAAATACTGGCGGAAGAACGCTGATGAACAACCACGCCATAAAGCTGTAGCTCACCACTTGGAATGCACTGTTTAGAGCAACCAATGCCGCGCCGTACTCTTTGTTACCGCCGCCGATGTCGTTCCAAACCAGAACCATCGCCACACAACGAGCAAGACCAATCAGAATTACGCCGACCATGTAACCTGGGTGGTCACCCAAGAAAGTCAGTGCCAATACAAACATCAGAATTGGGCCAACAAGCCAGTTCATGATCAAAGATAGCTTGATCGCTTTCTTATCTTTTACCACGGTGCCTAGCAGGTTGTAGTTAACCTTAGCCAGAGGTGGGTACATCATTAAGATAAGGCCAATCGCAAGTGGAATGTTGGTGGTACCAACAGACATAGATTCGTTCCACTGTTCGATCTGTGGGAATAGGGTGCCAAGCAATACACCAAGGCCCATGGCAATAAAGATCCACAGTGTTAAGTAGCGATCTAGAAAACCTAACTTTGGTTTCATGATAATCTCTCTTTGTTGATATCGTAAATCGTCGAAAAACGATTGATTGTGGCAAAAAAACACGCTTAAAAGTAAAGGCTATCAAAGCCGATCATTCAAGCGTGAACTTCTATTTTAAAATACTGTTAAATACCGATTCGAAGCGTTGAATATTGTCGCGGTCGATGCGGTAACACATCTTCGGCGGAATCGACTCAGCCGTAATAAAACCTGAGGCTTTCAATATTCTTAAGTGCTCTGATACGGTTGATTGAGCTAAACCCAACTCACTCACCAGATCACTGTTCAAGCAGCCGCCCGATTTTTCTAAAGCGGACAAGATACTAAGTATGCGAATTCTCGCTGGATGAGCGAGTGCTTTTGCTAACGCAGCCATCTCTTTTTCTGCTTCAGCATTACTCGGCGGAAGAGGTAGAGAACAGCTATCTGTTGCTTGGCATGTTGCAGTCATACTTAGTGGGCTCACTTACTACTAATCGTTAAAAGACGATTGATAGTAAGCCTATTTTTTTTATTGGTCAACGCGAAATTTAAAAGTCGACTTAAATTGGCATATTAAATTATTCGTTTTAGTTAAGCTGATACTCGCTTTCTTATTTGTTTTCACACCCTTATCGCGCATAAACAAGATCTTAGATTTAAACAAAGAAATCGACCGAAAAGCGTTGCATTCATTGGCTACTCTAACGATATAATCGAATGCAGAACCGTTACACAAGATAACGAAAAATCATAATTTACACTTTAATTTTTACTTATAGGTAAGCCCTGAAATGCCACAACAGAACATCAAATTTATCGCTGCTGATATGGACGGCACTCTGCTTAATGAACATGGAAAGTTAGACCCAGAATTTTTCAATCTTTATGAGCGCTTAGAAGCTCAAGACATCATTTTTGCTGCGGCATCGGGTCGTCAGTACTACAGCTTGATGGAAACTTTTGCTCCAGTTAAAGATCGCATGATGTTCGTTGCTGAAAACGGCACATTGGTGATGCACAAAGGCCAAGAGTTTTACAGCTGCTTGCTTGATACCGATGCCATTAAAGAGATCATTAAAGAAGCTCGAGCTATTGAAGGCGCGCATGTGGTGCTATGTGGTAAGAAATCGGCGTACATTGAAACCAAAGATGAGCGTGCTCTAGCGGAGATCTCTAAGTACTACCACCGCCGTGAGCAAGTAGAAGACTTACTGGCGGTAGAAGACGATTTCATCAAGGTCGCTATCTGTCACTTCGAGGGTTCACAAGAGAAAGTGAACCCAAGCATTAATGCCAAGTTTGGTGAGAACTACCAAGTGGTTGTCAGTGCGAAAATTTGGTTGGATGTGATGAACGCTGAGGCATCAAAAGGTGCGGCGATTAAACACCTACAAAACACATTAGGCTTCACTTACGAACAGACCATGAGTTTTGGTGATTACCTAAATGACTTGGAAATGCTTAAAGAGAGCTACCACTCTTACGCGATGGAAAACGCACATCCTAAGCTGAAAGAGATTGCTCGTTTTGGCGCGCCAAGTAACGTCGATGCGGGTGTGTTCCAAGTGCTAGAGAAGCTGCTAGCGTAACGCTCTTTAGCTCCAACAGGTTTTGATGAAAGCCAACTCGGTAATAGGAGTTGGCTTTTTTGTTGCTGAGCCTGAAATTTATAATCCGTCTTAACATTGATTGGCCAACGTGCATTCAGGTTTGATTTGTTTACCAAGTTTACTCATCCAAAATGTAGCAGCTAGAACCACAATTCCTGCAATGGTAAAACCATACACAATGGCATCTGCGTGCGCCAATACCGCAATCAACACATAGCTTAGGCTTTGTGTAAGTGTGGCGAATAGGGCTAGCCCTCCATCCACTCTTCCTCGCTGTTTCATTGCCACCGCGTGGTGCATCCAATTGGTACGTGCGATTCTATTGAGCGCGTTGAATGCCCCGAAGATGAATGTCAGCACAATGATATATGCTGGGTTTTCTACTTGGCTCATGAGCAGTAAAGAGACGGCGATAATCACCATGGCTATTTGGATGATTGTTTTGTGGGAAGCGGATTTTAGAATTAATGGTAAAGACACGCCAATGATCAGTGCACCCATGCCGAGTGAGATGTTGTATAGCGCGAGCCAATCTCCGGTCACATTGAGCTCTGAAAACCAGATAGGAACCAATCGACTTAAAAAAGTCATCATCGGATATGAGAGACAAGAAACAATCAGGAATCCGTAGAATTGTGGCGACTGAGCAAATACATCCTTAATCTCGATTAGCTGCTGCTTGAAAGGTGTGTTTACGCTGTCCTTGATTCGTCTTCTGTACGGTGTCATTAGGTAGCTGATAGCTGAAATGGTCGAAGCAATGCCTGCAAAAATCGCAAACTCATTGATGCTCCATTGTTCTAGTAGCACAACGCCCAAAGCCCCTGCACCTAATGTTGTCGACTGCAGAATAATTTCTTGGTGGCTAGAGATTTTGGCGTATTCGTGGTGATCGTAATTTTCTTGTGTAAAGGCGTTGTTGGTGTGCCATGCAAGGCTACTCGAGACCCAAAAGATCAGTTGAGCTGCGCCTAACACCATCATTGAACCAAATCCGAGCCAGTACATAGCAGCGACAATAAATGCGGTTGAAGCTTGAATTATCTGCGCGATGATCAGAATGTGTTTACGAGAATGGCGGTCGATCAACGCAGAAAAATACGGGGTTACTAGAAAAGTTGTAACGGTACAAAGCAGGGCGGTCAGCGCGACAAAAGTCCCCATGTTAGGTGTCGCTAGCATTAACCAAGGCAGTGCTAACATAAACAGCCCTGAGCTGATGCCATCAAAGAAGCGTCCGGTAAGGTAGGGTGGTGTTTTTCTCTTCATATCGTTATCTCATAGTCTCTGTTTTGCATAACTCTACAACTTAAAGTTAACTTTAAGTCAAAGGTTAATTGAGAGAAGTTGGAGTTATTCTGGAGGGAAGATATCGATATTTGAACGATTGTTCAGTTTGTTGTAATCTGTTGTAGAACGATAATCTAGTAGGAAAGGTGAGTATTCACTTTGTATTGAATACGCCTTATCAACGATATTTGGAATGACGATGAGCAAGAAACTTCAACTCGATATTATTTCTGACGTAATGTGCCCTTGGTGCGTGGTCGGCTACAAAAATCTAGAGCAAGCCGTTTCAGAGCTTGCCTTAGAACAACAGATTGAACTTGAATGGCAGCCGTTTGAGCTTAATCCTGATATGCCGCAAGAGGGCGAAAACCTACGTGACCATATCATGAGAAAATACGGTTCTAGCGCAGAAGAGAGTCAACGTTCACGTGAACAGCTTGCGGCTCGTGGCAAAGCGGTTGGTTTCGATTTTAACTTCTATGACAACATGAGAATGGTGAATTCACGCCACCTGCATGTGCTACTGGATTTTGCACTAGCGCACGGTAAACAGACTGAGTTAAAGCTACGCTTCTTTGCTGCTCACTTCACAGAGCAGAAAGACCTGTCTGACCTTGAAGTCATGGCACAAGAACTTGAAGCGGTTGGGCTAAACTCAACGAAGGCACTGAAACGCCTAAAGAACACCGACAACTTGAAGCAAATTGAAGCGCAAGAGTTTGAATGGCAACGCATGGGGATCTCTGCGGTTCCTACTGTAGTGTTCAATCGTAAGAGTGCTGTGACAGGCGCGCAGACGGTAGAAACCTACAAGCAGATTCTTCAAGAGATTATTGCGGAATCATAAACGGATCATTGCTATCAATTAGAGTCTGAATTACATGGAATCATTGTCACTCGCTCAAGCGCAAAAAATGGTATTGCTTTCACAAAAATTGCCACCTAAGAAGCAACGTAATAGTGGCGCTTTGGCGAACACGTTGTCTGCGATTGAAAACCTTGGCTATGTGCAAATTGATACCATTTCTGTGATTCAGCGAGCACACCATCATACGTTGTGGAATCGCAATCAAGGCTACCAGCTTGATCATCTCGACAAACTGTTAGAGCGTCGAGAAGTCTTTGAATATTGGTCGCATGCTGCCGCGTATTTACCCATGCGAGACTACCGTTTCAGCCTACATCGAAAGAATGGGTTTGCGAGCGGTAAGCTTAAGCATTGGTATAAAAAGGATGACGCACTGATGGCTCATGTTCTCAAACGTATTGAGAATGAAGGGCCGTTGATGGCGAAAGATTTTGAAGGGGATAGGCCAAACCCCGGCGGTTGGGGCGGGAAACCGGCCAAGCAAGCATTAGAAACCTTGTTCATGCAAGGCGACTTAATGGTGCCAAGCCGAGTGAATTTTCATAAGGTGTATGACCTAACCGAGCGAGTTTTGCCGAGCGGAATTGATACCTCTGAGCCGACAGAACAAGAGTACATCGAGCATTTGATAACACGTTACTTAGAGGCTAACGGAGTTGGAATAGCGTCGGAAATGAGCTACCTGCTCAAGAACACAAAGCCTCTGATTCAGAAAACACTCCAAAAGATGCTTGAAGATAAGCAGGTTCTGAAAGTAGATATTCAAGGCTCTGATTACTATGTCCTGCCAGGTGCTTTTGATCTGCTGAATCTGCCCCTTTCCAGAACCAAGCTAAAGATACTGTCTCCGTTTGATAACTTGCTGATTCAACGAAAGCGAATGCAATCATTGTTCAACTTTGACTACCTCCTAGAGTGCTATGTGCCTGAGGCCAAGCGTCAGTTTGGTTACTTTAGTTTGCCGATTCTGTGGCAAGGTAAGCTGGTGGCGCGAATGGATTGCAAGGTCGACAGGAAGACCCGTTTACTCAATATTCGCAACTTGGTTGTTGAAGACAGAGTTAAAACCCATGAGTCATTGATTCACGCTTTATGCGAAGAACTAAAGCACTTCATGGTGTTCAATCAATGTGATGAGATGATCGTCTATAACACCACACCTTCTGATCTTGGTAAACGCTTGATGAGCCATTGGCAAACCGTCTAGCGGTCTTTGTTGTTTAGAAAGTGCTCAGTTACTCGGAAAGATAGGCTAATAAAAACTCGACAAAGGTTCGGTTCTTCAAGGACAGTTGTTTGGTTTTGTAGAGCAAGTGAATCGGCTTTGGTAACGGCGCCATGCCGGGTAGGATTTCCAATAGCGCACCACGATCAATCTCTTCTGCGACTAAGATAGCCGGCTGCAACAACACGCCCACACCTTGTAGGGCGGCATATCGCAACACATCCCCATTATTCGACATCAAGCGCACACATTTTTTGTTCGGTGTGGCGTGAGGGGCTTGGCTGCTGTAACTGAACCCAAGCGATGGATGCTGCGCCAAGTCTTCTAATACTCTGATTTTAGCATACTGGTTTAGGTAATCGGGCGCCGCGCAATAACACATCTCATAATCCCCCAAATACCTTGCGACCAAGCTTGAATCGGACAGGTCGCCAATTCGCACAATCAGGTCAATGTCGGATGAATAAGGGTCGACAAGGTCATTATTCAACATCAGCTCAACGTTGATGGTTGGGTGATGTGCGAGAAATTTAGCCACGATAGGGGCAAGTACCTTGTTCCCATAGGTGACAGGGCAGTTAATTTTTACCGTGCCTTGCGGTTGATTTTCCAAGGTTTGAATCAGGTTCTCTGCATTGCTGATGTCTTCGAGAATTCGCTTACACTCACGATAGTAAAGCTGCCCTGAGTCGGTTAACGATTGCTTACGCGTGGTGCGGTGGATCAGCTGAGAGTTCAGACTGGTTTCTAAGGAATGGACATGCTTACTGATCATGGTCGCCGACAGGTTGAAGTGGTTTGCGGCGCTACGAAAGCTGCCTTGTTCCACCACGTAGACGAAGACTTTCATGCTGGTTAACTTATCCATTGAACACTCTTGGTTGATAAACAATAAACAAAAGGTGAGTTTATCAATTATTAGGGGGTAATTATATTAATGGCAAACCGATAATTAACTAAAATAAGAGCGTGAAATACCTCAAATGAACGAAACCATCTTTGTTACTGCCGAACTTAAGATCAAAACTAACATAGAGCGATCTGTTGCGATCGGAGCTATCGAACAGTTTTGTTTAGACATGCAAAGCGAGCCAGGCTGCCTACAAGCGATTGCAACCTATGATCAAAGCCAAAGCGATCGTGTGATTTTGCTTGAGCAATATGTAAACCGCGAGGCGATCAATCAGCACTTTGTGATGCCTCATACCCAAGCGTTTATTGAGCGTGATATTACGGAATTAGTGCAAGCATTTGAAACGCAACGTGGACCTATCAAAGCGCAAGAGCAGGAGATCTAAGACATGAAATGGGGAATCCTAGGAACCAGCTTTATCTCAGGCGTAATGGCGGATGCGATTAAAGGCGATGCTCAAAGCGAGCTGTATGCCGTTGCTGGTCGTACTGAAAAAACACTTAACGAGTTTGCTGCTCAATACCAACCAACACGAACCTTCAACAGCTATGAAGCCTTGATCGAAGATGAGTCGGTCGACATTATCTACATTGCTCTGCCAAACCATGTCCATCATGAGTATGTGATTAAAGCGGCTCAAAAAGGCAAAGCGATTTTGTGTGAGAAGTCTCTGTCGGTAGATATGGAAAAAACCGAGCAAGCTTTACAAGCCGTGAAAGAAGCGGGCGTATTCTTTGCAGAAGGTCTGATGTATTTAAACCATCCACTTATTGCTAAGCTTCATCAAGAATTAGCAACCGGTGAGATTGGCGAAGTGCGCTCAATCCAAGGTTCCTACGTTGCGGCGATTGATCAGTTCGTGAACCCTGCAAGTAAAGGCGCGTTGTACAACCTTGGCTGCTACCCAATGTCGCTGATTCACTCTGTCGCGCAGCAGCAGTTCGGTGAGAGTGTGTTCGATGATGTGCAGATCTCGGCAATCGGTCGACGAGGCGAAGATGGGAATATCTGTGAATCGTCGGCGATGATGCGTTTCAACGACCGTTTTACCGCGCAAATCCACACCGCTGAAGATCACGGTTTAAAGCATGGCTTCACGATCCTAGGCAGCAAAGGCTGTATTACGCTAGATACTAACCCTTGGTTACCGACGGCAGAAAATACGTTTACGGTAGAGATCTATGAGACGTCGACACGTGAAGTGAACGTCGAAGCGCAAGGCGATGGCTTCCATTATCAAGTGCGTAATATCCGCCAAGCGGTTGAGCAAGGTGACACACAACTTGCTGCGCCAATGGCAACCCACCAAGACTCTCGCACAATCATGAAGTTACTGACTGATTGGGAACAAGCGGCGAGCTAGTGTATTAGTAAATTCTATATTCGCCTCATGTTTGATCGCCTCGTAATCTATCAAACATGAGGTGTTTTCCTATATCTTCCAGTCGACTCTCCCCAATAAATACTTTGCATTTGAAACCGCCACAGTGTCCAATATCAGGTAGTACTAAACTGACCGAAAAACCTTATTTTTTAAGGTGTTAAATAGGAACTTTGCCGCATGCGTAAATCAGATAAGAAAATCGAGAATCAAATCAGAGACGTGTTAACTGACGTTTGTGAAGACACGCTGAAAGGCTTCGATGGTTTTTTATGGGTGACTCACTCGGTCAACTTCTCCTCTTTTCCGCAAAGTTTGAAAATTGTCTGTGTATTCGATACCAATCAGGATAGAACGAACTTCTTAAGTGGCGAAGGCAAGCAAAGTGTTTCAGGGGCTATTCAACAAGCGTTCAATCAAGTTGGAATTCAACTGAAGAATATCGATAAGCATGTGAGCTACGATACGCAAGAAAACTGCGACCGTGACCATCAAGGGAAGTGGAACAAGAGGCTTTAAGGCGCGTTATCATCGTTCTTGTTTAGATTAACAAACCCTATTCTATCCAAATTGAGTTTCAACATTGTGGCGCTCAAACTGAGATTCGATACAGCAAATCCAAGTCATGCTCTGAGCTCTAGGCTCTGATAACCTTCCGTCTTCTAAACTGCGTTATTCTCATTTTGAGAAAATCTGAGCTGATTTCTCGTTAGCCGGAGATACTTGGTTTCCAAATAAAATTAAAATCATAAAAATTTATCTTTTCCTTAATGCATTGATTTTGAATCGGCATTTGCTCGTCTTCCTTGTCATGGATGAAACAATACAGACGAGCACTTGAACAATAGAGCCATGTAGTCGATACTTTTTTCGTATTTTGATTCCTAAATTGACACGTAAGTTGGCTGACTTTTCGTCTTGTGATTTAAGGCATGACAGTATCGATTAGGAAATTTGAATCATGAAAACCTACATTTCTGGGCTGCTCGCACTCATACCGTCATGTTTAATCACTGGCTACGCTTTTGCTGTTGGTACAGCAGTTGTGCTGCCAGGGCAACATGAAGCGGGTGTTGATCTTTCGGGCTCCCCACTATCTGCGGATGCCGTCATTGATTGGGAAATGTCCAACAGTGATATTGTGTTCGGAGCTTATGCCGACAAAGCCGACAATGAGCGGGCCACGACAATTGGTTATATGTACAACCAAGTCATGGCGATGAACTTGGGTTGGTTGGAGAACGATCTCCGTAACCAAGCTGAGTTAGAAGGCCTCAATTTCGAAGACTATTTCCTGCACTTTTCTGAAGATACTGTCATTGCCGAAGTTAATAAAACTCACGGCGAAAAGACCCTTTTAAACCGAAAACCTATGATCTTGGGTTATACAGCCAGTGAAGACCATGCTGGCTTTTGGCTATATCAAGAGCCTCCGTGGGATGCCGATGTGTTTGAGAATTTCGAACAGGGTGGGGCTTTGTATGTCTATCATGCTGAGCAGTTCGAACGGTTGACCTTTAAGTTCTCACAGTTTGCTGGCAGCGGCGAATTTTGGATTGAATACCCAACGGCTATTGATTCTCAGGGAAGGATTTCACAGTGGGAAAGGCTCGACGTAAAGAAAGACAAAACGCTCAGCATGACCAAAAACCAATCGGTGAGCTGGAACCTTCCTAATGATTGGGTAAGAGCCACAACTCATGATGGCAGTGGTGCGAGCTATGGTGGCGGCCAGTATTTTGGCTCCACGTTTTTGAGAGATGGTGGGCGCTTATACGTTGTGAGAGTTCGTTGGCAAAGTGAGAACGCCGACGACAGGCCGCGTTTAAAAGAAGTCAAACTCAAAAACAGTTTTCCAACCGTCAAGTTAACCGACGCTCCGACTACAACACCGGACGGCAATGCTATCAGCCAATGGCGAAAAATCCGCGGCTTTGATGTGTCTGCAGACCTAGATGGCGATAACTACTTGTCGCCAAACGAGTATCGAAATCGAACCAATAAGAACGCAACAGCGCGTTTTCGTTGGGAATCAAGAGTGGTGCCATTTGGTCGAATGTGGAGCGCTAGCTCATCTTGGTCGCTAACGAACGTCGCAAACGCGGATTATCTATCTGCTATTCATCGCTACTACAAGCAAAGCTGGGCAAGCCAAGGTTTGAATGGTGCGTACAACGACGACACAAATAAACTCATTGGTTCGAACCAGTTCTATGTTCATTCTGGTGGGCATGTTCAAGAGTTAGGAGCCGTTGCGGGTTCGAATCAAGCGGATGATCTCTATAAACAACAATTTTCAGCGTTTCTGAAAAATCTATCTGCTTTAGAAAGTGATGCGTCGATTGGGTTGAACATCGGAACCGCGAACTTGCTGGGTCGAAATGGACAGGCTCATCTTAGCGAGGCGGGATCTCTGTATTTACGCGAGCACTACATTTTTCCGTCTACTGGGTTTAGTGGTTACTCGGGGATCTCTAAATTCTGGGATAATTCTGCGCTCGCCTACAATGGACAAAGTGTTATTTTTCAAGCGACAACGCGTTATGGGCGAGTTCAGTATCTTGGAAATAGTGAAGAGAATTGGAAGCAAGACCAATACTCGACCCTAGCGATCTACCACCTCAATCGACACGCTCAACATAGCTACTTTAATCAGTGGAACAATGGTTACGTCTATGGAAGTGGCAACACGACGGCTGACACTTTCTGGCAAAGTGGTGTCCCTAAAAACATCGCCTACCAACCAAGTTCGTTATTGGCCGTTGATTTGGGAGAGCCGAGTCATCAGATCCCACAAGGCTTTGAACCGATTCCTTTGATGCTATCAACAACGACACCTCAACCCGCGGACTACACCATCGTTGGCGATTCCTCGATGAACGAAATGGTGCATGCTGATCTGCCCAATGGTATGACTCACGTTCTACCGACGTTCACGTACTTTATGTATCAATCTGAAAATCAGGTGGTTGCTGGTGGTTCTGAGGACATGGTATTAGCGAGAGAGTTCAGCAATGGTCGTGTGTTGTATCGCACGGATTTCCACGGTAAGAATCCGAGCTTTTATGAAACGTCAAAACTCACCATCGCGCTGGATGTTCCAATGAAACCTGTTGATGCTAACGGTAACGTTGGTGACTATGTGAGTGAAATAGAAATTGGCGGTTATGAAGGGCTGTTCTTACTTTATTAGAACCAATGCGAGCGAGTACTCTCGAACCAGAGCAGATTAGAGCTTAGGTGCGGGATATCAGCTTATTCTTTTTACACTGCTTAAACTCTTTGGCGATCCACGATTGTTCGTTTAACCCATTGTCGATTAGAGCAAAAAGGTAGCCATCGACTTTGCTTGAAGCCGCAAGGTACTCCTGAAACGCGTGCTTAGGGTAGCCGGGGTAATCTGTCTCGTATTGAGCGTCTAACTGCTTACCGAGTTGACGCCATTTTACGAATAACTCAGAAGAAGATGTCTCAACCTTATATTGGCCCAAAATGCGTTGGTGATGAGTTAACGCCACTTTAGCGCAGTGGTTGGTCTGTACGACTTTTTGTATCAACTCAACTTGTTCTTCACTCATGGTTTTCGCCAGTACATTCTCTTGTTCGATACGCGCCATTCGCTCACCAAACGTTTCAGCATGGATGGGAAACACAAAAGTAAGCGGTAAAGCCAATACCAAAAGACGCTTGTAGAACATAACCAAACTCGTTAAAAGGATTCGCGGCTATTATGCCGCCCGCCGCCAATATTATTAATGAATATAAACGCTTAATTGTAAGAATTATTTTTTTCGAGTAGATAAACAGATGGCTTTGCAGTTGTGTCATTCAGGCTCTGAATGTTGGGTTGTTTTACGAAGCGACACCGATAACCCAATATCTGACCGTTGTGATCATAAATGTTGGATATCAATCGAGTGGTAGGAAAAACCGATCGCTTTAGCGGCGTTCAACAAAGCGTGTTGAGTCTTGAATACTCTAGGTTGCATTTTTCTGTCGGATTCAAGAAAGCTGTTTACTCCCCACTTATGACTTTTCACCATTAAGTAATAACCATTGGCGCCGGGCGATACAACACCAATTGCTGCTTTCAGATCGCCACGACTGAAATGCTTTTTGAACTCACGTAATACCATATCAACATCCTTATTCGATGATAAAAAAAGGGAGCGCATTGCTCCCTAGTTAGTGCTTTTCTTAATCTTTATAAGAATGCGCGGTATGGCAGTTCTGGGTCATTTGTGAAGATGTCTGCAAAGCCACGGAAGTGCTGGTAGTGCATGCGGCCTTTATCTGTTGGGTATGTGTATTTACCACCAACTTGCCAGAAGAAAGGTGCGAAGCCGTATTGAAGACGTTCTTTCTTCATGTTCCACAGCATTTCGATTTCACGCGGGTCATTTTGGAAGTTAGCCCAAATGTCGTGGTGGAACGGAACAACCACTTCACAGTTCAAAGACTCAGCAGCACGAAGAATGTCTGAAGATGTCATTTTGTCTGTTACGCCACGTGGGTTCTCACCGTAAGAAAGCAGTGCAACGTCGATCTTGTGGTCATTACCGTGTTTAGCGTAGTAGTTTGAGTAGTGAGAATCACCCGAGTGGTAAACTGAACCGCCTGTTGTTTCTACTAGGTAGTTCACTGCACGGTCGTCCATTCCGTCTAGAATTTCTTTGTCTAGGGAAGATGTACCTTCAGGAAGTGTGACTAGAGCTGTACGGTCGAATGCGTCAAGAACCTTGATGTTGACGTCTTTGATCTTAATTTCGTCGCCAACTTTCGCGATAACACAACGATCTTCTGGTACACCCCATTTCATCCATAGATCAACACATGCTTTAGGACCGATGAATTTAACGTGCTCACCACAGTTTTGAAGAACCGCTGCTGCAACGTTGATGTCAATATGGTCGCCGTGATCGTGAGATGCCATCACTGCATCGATCTCTTTGATAGCGAAAGGGTCCAATGGGAAGATTGCAGTACGTAGGTTTGGTTGAAGTGCTTCTACACCACCCATACGCATCATTTGGTGCTGGTTTTTCATTTTTTGAACAGCTTGTGTTTTTTTACCAGTACCACACCAGAAGTCCATTGATAGGTTTGCACCCTCTTCTGATTTTAGCCAAATACCTGTACAGCCAAGCCACCACATAGAAAATGTACCTGGTTGAACAACAGTTTGCTCTATCTCTTCATTTAACCATGTGCCCCACTCAGGGAATGTATTTAGGATCCAAGACTCGCGAGTGATTTCGTTTACATTGCTCATGATAATACCTTTATTTCAACAATTTGATTAATTTTGGATGTAGGGAGCCGAGCGCCTTAATTTGGATTAAGGCACTGAGCTAAATTTATTATTATTGGTGGGCTAGTTAGCCCTGCGATTTAAACTAGGATGACTTGCGTCCCTTGAGCTTCAATCAGTTTTACGACTTCGGGATTGGCGTCTTTACCGGTGATGACTATGTCTATCTGCTTGGTGCTGCAAAAGAGCATTCCGGTACGTTGTCCAACTTTTGAACTATCGACCACGACGACAAGCTTATCGACCTGTTCGAGCATTTGTTGTTCGGCTACGGCCGTTAACATGTCGGCTTTGTACAGCCCGGCATCCGTTAAGCCTTTACCTGAAGTGAACATCCAATTTCCCGCATAACCGCCTAATGAATTAGGGGCAGGGTTTAGAAAGATGTTCTGCGCTTTGTTGTATTGACCACCAATGATGATGACATCGTCATGATCTTCGTTGATCAAGTAGCTTGCGAGTGGAAAGTAGTTCGTTACGATTTGAACGTCATCGCCACATAATTGCTGACCGAGTAGGAAAGCCGTCGAACCACAGTTGATCACGACTGTATCGCCAGCCTGACAAAGTCCTGCAGCTGCTTGAGCAATCTCTGATTTCTCTTCATAGAACTCAGTGCTGTTGATATTCAGTGGTGACCACTTTCTCTTCTGAGTTTCTACTCGTTCCGCACCATTTCGAATTTTTCGAAGTCGGCCAACTTCATCTAACTTAGCGATATCGCGCCTAGCAGTAGCAGGAGAAACGCTAAATTTATCAATAATATGAGAGACGTTGATTGTCTGCATATCTTCTAACAGCGACAAGATGCCGTTATGTCTTTGTACTTCATTCATATTTATCACTCTTTTTGTCGTTGTGACAATTTAATGATTACTTTTGATTTGTTTTGATTCTAATAATCACCATCATGATTGTCAAACCACATCACTATAAAAACCAGACTTTAATCACAATGATTTATAAGCTGTTGATTTTATTGTGTTTGTTGTTTTTGCGTGTGATCTGAAGCTCAATTAGACACATTCTGAGTGTGGTTAATTGATATAAATCAAAGTAATCACAAGTGAGCATTGAATGATTACTTTTGATTGGTAAAGTCTAGTTCGTGAGCAAAACTAGAATCATCACATCCTATAAATCAATGAAATTAAAAATCAATCAGGGGTAAAGATATGGAATTCTTATACGATATTTTCTATATTTTTTACAGTCAGGTAATGACCAAAGCACCGTTGCTACTCGGTCTTGTTACTTGTCTCGGCTACATCCTTCTAAAACGTGACGCAACAACTGTTATCTCCGGCTCTATTAAAACCATCGTTGGTTTCATGATAGTGCAGGTAGGTGCAGGAACATTGGTAGCGGGTTTTAAACCGGTTATTGAAAAAATGAGTGAAATACATGGATTAACGGGTTCGGTAATTGACCCGTACACCTCCATGATGTCCACCATGGAAACCATGGGCGACAATTACTCTTGGGTTGGGTATGCAGTATTACTGGCTCTTGGGCTAAACATTCTACTTGTTGCCTTCCGACGTATTACGGGTATCAGAACCATCATGCTGACTGGGCATATCATGTTCCAGCAAGCTGGCCTCATTGCTGTTTTCTACTTCGTGCTTGGTGCAGGTATGTGGGAAACCATTATTTATTCAGCAATATTGATGGCGTTGTACTGGGGTATCTCCTCAAACATCATGTTCAAGCCGACTCAAGAAGTGACTGGCGGTGCGGGTTTCTCAATTGGTCACCAGCAACAGTTTGCGTCATGGGTTGCGACCAAAGTTGCACCGAAACTTGGCGACAAGAATGACAGTGTTGACCACATCAAACTGCCTAAATGGCTACACATTTTCCACGACAGCATTGCAGCGACCACACTTGTAATGACTGCGTTCTTCGGCATCATCCTTCTTTCATTTGGTCTTGATAACCTTCAAGACATGGCAGGTAAAACGCACTGGTTCATCTACATTTTTGAAACTGGTTTGAAATTCGCTGTTGCCATTCAAGTCATCGTTACTGGTGTTCGTATGTTCGTTGCGGAACTGTCCGAGGCATTTAACGGTATTTCTCAACGCCTTATTCCTAACGCTGTTTTAGCAATCGATTGTGCGGCTATTTACGCCTACTCTCCGAACGCAATGGTATTTGGTTTCATGTGGGGCGCAGTGGGTCAATTCACCGCTGTTCTTGCAATGCTAGCGTTTGACGCTCCAATCATGATTATTCCTGGCTTTATCCCAATGTTCTTCTCGAACGCAACTATCGGTGTGTTTGCTAACCACTTTGGTGGTTGGAAAGCGGTGATGAAGATCTGTTTCGTGATGGGCATCATCGAAGTGGTTGGTTCGGCTTGGGCAATTCATATCTTTGCTCAATCTGGTACTGAGTTTAACGGCTGGATGGGTATGGCTGACTGGGCGCTTGTGTTCCCGCCAATCATGCAAGGTATCTCTAGCTCTAGCATGTTCTTCTTTGTGATTTTGGCTCTGGCTGGCGTTTACATGTTCTTCGCTTCTAAGCAACTACGAGCTGAAGAAGACGCAGAAGCTGCTGCTGAAACAATGACCGCAGTAACACCTGAAGGCATTGAGGTTGAAGTCGCGGTTCCACAACAATCGACAGCAAACGCTGAAGCACCATCTGCTTCAACAACGACAGCTTCTACAACATCAGAAACTCGAATCTCACCAGCCGCTGACCAAAAACCGGTTCGTGTCTTAGTGTGCTGTGGCTCAGGACAAGGTTCTTCAATGATGTGCTCTAAGAAAATCAAAGAGTACTTAGACAAGAAAGGCATCCCAAGCTCGACCTTTAACAGCGCCATCACCGATTACAAATCACACCTTGGTTCATTCGACATCATCGTTACTTCGGTTGCTCTTGCAGCGAAGATCACGGGCCTGCCGGAAGGTAAGCAACAGTTAGCGGTTAAGAACATGATTATGGTGAAAACTTTCGGCGACGAACTTGTTTCCATCATCGAGACCAACTTCCATAAATAATTAAAAACGGCTCAGTGGTGTCGCACTGCTGAGCCAATAAAAACAATTATATAAGTGAGCAATAACATGAACTTAAAAGAATCTCTTATCAAGAATAACTCTATCCTACTGAATGCAAAAGCAGCTGACTGGAAAGCGGCGATCAAGCTAGGTACTGACGCATTGGTGAAAGCGGGCGTGGCTGAAGAGCGTTACTACGACGCGATTACTAAAGCGATTGGTGAAGAAGGCCCATATATCTGTATCCACGATGCGTTCGCTCTGCCTCATTGCCGCCCTGAAGATGGTGTTATTCGCACCGGATTTGCATTAACTGTGCTTGAAACGCCAATCACTTTTGAAGGTGTTGATGAGCCTGTTGATGTGTTGATCACACTAGCGGGTAAGGATTCAGAAGAGCACATCGAGGGGACGATGCAAGTCGCGAACTTGATTGAATTTGACGAAGACTTCTCAAAACTTCGTGCATGTAAAAGCCCAGAAGAAGTCGCGCGTTTAATTGATGCTGCTTTGTTGCAAGCGGAAGCGGCTTAAGGAGTCGATATGTCTAAATATAGCCAATTGAAACAACGTGTCTTAGAAGCGAATTTGCAGCTTCCTAAATACGGTTTGGTGACATTCACTTGGGGTAATGTCTCTGAGTTTGACCGTGTTAACGGAGTGATAGCGATTAAACCATCAGGTGTCGAATACAGTGATATGACGGCTGAAGACATGGTGGTCGTCGATCTAGAAGGCAACATTGTTGAAGGGAAACTCAATCCTTCAAGTGATACTGCTACACACTTAGAGCTTTATAAAGCATTCCCTGAAGTGAGTGGCATTGTTCATACGCATTCACGCAGTGCCACAATTTGGGCACAAGCCGGTATCGACATCCCAGCCTTAGGCACCACTCACGCTGATTATTTCTACGGTGACATCCCATGTACACGTCGATTGTCTCACTCTGAGATTTCTGAAGAGTACGAGAAAAACACTGGCTTGGTGATCATTGAAGAGTTCAAGCAACGTCGAATCGATCCAATGGCCGTTCCAAGTGTGATTGTTGCAGGACATGCGCCGTTCTCTTGGGGCAAAGATGCCAACGACGCCGTTCATAACGCGGTGGTATTAGAAGAAGTTTCGGCGATGGCGTTAGCAACGCGCACATTGAATAGCGGCATCAAAATTCAACCAGAACTATCCGACAAACACTACTTACGTAAGCATGGTGAAAATGCTTATTACGGCCAACAGTAGATCGGCTTTCGTTTAAGTAAGTCGTTTCTATTCGAAGTAGCTTCAATATTGATTAGGCCCGACTTCAGGGAATAAGTGAGAGGACTCTATGTATAAAGTGCTGGCGTTAGATCTCGATGGAACCGTGTTAAAGGATGATCACACGATTCATCCAGAAGTAAAAAAGGCGATTCAAGAAGCCAAACAAAGTTGTCACGTCGTGATTGTTACTGGCCGACACCACACAGCAGCACGACCTTACTATTACGAATTGGGGCTAGATACTCCAATCATCTGCTGTAACGGTACTTATGTTTATGACTATCAAACTGAAACGGTATTGACTCAAAACGCCATAGAGAAAGATAAGGCACTTACTTTCATTGATATGGCTGACGAGTTTCAGCTCAAGATGGTGATGTATATAACTCATGCCATGACGTACTCACAGTACAACCCATTTGCCTACATGTTGGCATTGGAAAGCTGGGCTGAAACGGCACCAGAGCAACATCGCCCTCAAATCTACCAAGTGGAATCATTCATAGAAACAGCTCAACAAGCTGAACACGTTTGGAAGTTTGTGGTGGAGGGGAGTCAAGATTCCGTCGACCGTTTAATGCAGCACCCATGGATTGAAGAGAACTTCAACGGTGAGCGTTCTTGGTCAAACCGAATCGACTTTGCAGCGCAAGGCAACAGCAAGGGCCTACGCCTTGCTGAATATGTATCAGAACTTGGTTACCAACCGACGGACGTGATTGCCGTCGGCGATAACCATAACGATATTTCCATGCTTAAGTACGCCGGATTCGGTGTAGCGATGCTCAATGCTGATGACATCGTCAAGTCACACATTCAATGCGTGTGCTCAACAGATAACAACCATGATGGCTTAGCCCGTCTAATACGTGAACAAATTAAAGGATAACAACATGACTAAACCAATGATTCAGATCGCCCTAGACCAAACAAACCTTCCTGCTGCAATTGAAGTGGCAAACAACGTTGAAAGCTTTGTTGATGTGATTGAAGTGGGCACTATTTTGGCTTTTGCAGAAGGTATGACGGCGGTTTCTACGCTGCGTAAGAACCACCCAGACCATATCCTTGTGTGCGATATGAAAACCACCGATGGCGGCGCAATTTTGGCTCGAATGGCATTTGAAGCGGGTGCTGATTGGATTACCGTTTCTGCAGCCGCACACATTGCGACTATTGGAGCATGTAAGAAAGTTGCTGATGAATTTAATGGTGAAATCCAAATCGAAATCTACGGTAACTGGACCATGGACGATGCTCAATCTTGGGTCGACTTAGGCATTTCACAAGCGATTTACCACCGTTCTCGTGACGCTGAATTAGCTGGTGTGGGTTGGACGGAAGAAGATCTAGTGAAAATGCGTGCATTGTCTGAAATGGGCATCGAGCTTTCTATCACAGGTGGCATCGTGCCGGAAGACCTTTACCTATTTGAAGGCATTAAAGCGAAAACCTTTATCGCGGGCCGAGCACTTGCGGGTGACAAAGGTAAAGAGACAGCAGAAGCGCTAAAAGCGCAGATCGACCGTTACTGGAACTAGGAGGCGCTATGTATCAAAATTTGTTACGCCACCGTGTAGGGCTTTATGAGAAGGCTCTACCTAACGAACTCAGTTGGGAAGATAAACTTAAGCAAACCAAAGAACTCGGCTTTGATTTTCTTGAGATATCGGTAGACGAATCAGATGAGCGTCGTAGCCGACTGGATTGGAATGACGAGGAAGTGTATGCCTTGCGCCGCCTTTGTGAAAAGTATGGTATCCCGCTGCAGTCCATGTGTTTGAGCGCGCATCGCAAGTTCCCATTTGGATCTGCTGATCCGGCGATTCGTGAACAAGCTGTCATCCATATGGAGAAAGCGATATCACTCGCTTATAAATTGGGTATTCGTACCATCCAACTCGCTGGATATGACGTCTACTATGAGCCAGCCGATAAAGTGACTCACCAGAGGTTCATTGAAGGCATGAAGCTTTCGGCGCAGTTGGCGGAAAGGTCGGGCGTTATGCTTGCTGTCGAGATCATGGATACCGATTACTTGAACTCTTTGAGCAAGTTTGAAGTACTGAGTCGTGAAGTCAATTCACCGTATTTTACGGCGTATCCAGATGTAGGCAATATCTCTGGCTGGAATTACGACATAGTGACGGAACTGAAGTTGAGCAAGCCTCATATCACTCAGATCCACCTCAAAGACACTTATAAAGTGACTGACAAATACAAAGGTCAATTCCGAGACCTAGTAATTGGTGATGGTGAAGTTGACTTCAACGCTATTTTTGAAACGTTGAAAGAGACTGAGTGCGTCGTACCTCTCGTGATCGAGATGTGGGCTCAAGATGAACGTTGGAAAGAGAACATTCTCACGGCACAAAAACGACTGAATGATGTTTGTGTGCAAACGGGTGTTCCGAGATTGTTTGACCACTAACTCTACCTAGAATGATTAATCCGTTTCTCTTTGCGTTCTCGATGCTCCTAACGAAAAGAGAAAATGCAGCATATTGCCCCCAATATGCTGCATTTTTATATCAACATGTCGCTCTAAACTTTTGAAGCTGAGGTTATGTCAATTTCGAAGTTGTGGCTGTTCTTAAACAGCGATCGTCACATGATCACGACCCACTTCAGCCATTTGAATCAGGTAGTCCGTGTGGTACTTCTTCTTGATGACGATTTGGCTACCGATTTCAGCAACAATCTTTACCACTTCTAACGCATCAGAAGGATGTAATGAAGAGTCTTTTGAAATTTCGATATTAACGCCTAAATTTGCCAATTTGATGATGTCGCTAGAATGCATGATGATGTCCAAGATGTTTGATTTTCGTGGACTATACCATCTTCAATTTATGCAACTCTACTTGGTTTGAGCAAAAATGGGTGAGATGTACACAAAATTTGATTGCAATAGTAAAACAACGGCTTTTATTGCATCACTTAGTTTAATTGTCGGATTGTTGAATAAGATCATATTAAGGCGATCATGAATAGGTTTTATATATGGTGATTAGTAGTATGAGTCTCAAAACAATATGAGAGATTGACGATGCCAAAGTTAGATAAATATAAAGGAATTATTTTTGATCTCGATGGGACTCTGGTCAATTCTATGGTGGCACATGCTCATGCATGGCAGCAAACTTGTGAGAAGTTCGGCATTCCCTTCGACAAAGAATGGTTAGATCAACTTGGTGGGATGCCATCGCGAAAAGTGACTCAAGAAATCCTTAAGCGTTACGGCTTAACTCTTGATGCTCAACAAATTACTTCGGACAAAATCGCCAACTTTGAAGCCATTGAGCACAAAGGTGATGTTATCCCAGAGACATACGCACTTTTACAGCAACAGTATCAGTTGAAAAAGATAGGCATAGGGACTGGGGCTCAGGCCAAGCATGCAAGAGCGATTCTAAAGACGACCGATATCCTATCAATGATACGTACCCTTGTGACTTCCGATGACGTAGAAAATCACAAACCTAACCCAGATACTTTTCTGAAAGTCGCTAACCAGTTAGAGCTTGCTCCGACGGATTGTGTGGTCTTTGAAGATACGATTATTGGGCAATACGCTGCAACGGCTGCAGGAATGGATTGTTACATGGTCGAGGATGGGCGCATAACCAAGTTTGTTCCAGCGAGCTAAACAGAATTTAACGATACAAGAATAACTAGGAAACAAATGACAAAATATCTTATCGCACCTTCGATTCTTTCTGCTGATTTGGCGCGTCTTGGTGAGGACGTAGAATGTGTTCTTGCTGCAGGGGCTGATGTTATTCATTTCGATGTTATGGATAACCACTATGTGCCTAACCTGACTTTTGGTGCGCCAGTATTAAAAGCACTACGAGATTATGGAATCACAGCGCCGATCGATGTGCATTTAATGGCGAAGCCTGTTGATCAGCTAGTCCCTCAATTTGCTGAGGCGGGTGCGACAATGATTACGTTTCATGTAGAAGCCTCTGAGCATATTGACCGTACTTTACAGTTAATCAAAGAGCACGGTTGCCAAGCCGGAGTAGTATTAAACCCTGCAACGCCATTGAGTCATCTTGATTACATTATGGATAAGGTCGATCTGATATTAGTGATGTCGGTGAACCCTGGTTTTGGTGGGCAATCTTTCATCCCAGTTACGCTTGATAAGCTACGTTCAATCAAGGCTCGCATTAATGAATCTGGGCGTGATATTCGCTTAGAAGTCGATGGTGGTGTGAAAGTTAACAACATAAAAGAGATTGCTGAAGCAGGTGCCGATATGTTTGTTGCGGGCTCTGCTATTTTTGATAGTGAAGATTACCAGCAAGCTATAGATTCAATGCGAGCTGAATTGGCTCAATTGAATTAGGTTATGTATCGACTGCTGTATAAAGGCTCGAATTATTCTGTAGATCAGGCTTCGAGCTTTTTTGCATCTAATGACAAGGGATTAAATGGAAATATCTATAGAAGGAAAGTAGGGCTTTATCGTGATCTTTCGTTGGTCTGCACTTGAATTGTTGTGTAATAAAACTACAGTTATTATTGACTCTGGTCACATAATGGCGCAAAATTGACCTCAGATCACATAACGATGAGAACACAGTATGAACGCTACAGTAATCACAAATGAAAACAATGTATCACTAGCAAAACCTTCATTAATGAATGAAGTTCTATTTTTTGCTAAGTCTACCGTTATCATGGGTGCAATTATCCTACTTGTTGCTTCTGCTTGGGTTTAATTTTTTAATAACCCGTGTTAAGTGTGATCAGTGGTGGTGATTAGCCACTCACTGATTCAAACTAACGCCAGAAGCATCAAATTAATTTCCTTATCATTATTTCTCCCACTCATCTTTACTCTACCTTCTAGGTCAGTCACGCCAAATTTTTAGTCATTGAATTACTTACTTAATAAAGTGACTTATCTAAACCAACGGTTTAAACACGATGTTTTAGACTAGACCAGTACAAAAATATCATTAATACATACGCTAATCCGGGCGCAATATAACTCGTGCTCAGCGAAAGCTCATCAATCAAACTCGCTTGTACGAATGGTAAAACAACACCTCCAATTGAACACATAATTAGAATTGCTGCTCCTTGTGAGTTTTGCTTACCTGATGCATGTAGCGCTTGTGCGTAAATGATGGGGTAGAGCGTAGAATTACATAGCCCCACGACAAGCATAAAATAACCGACCCAGACATGATTTTGATAGATCGCTATGGCACTAATCAAAGCGGCAACCACGCAAGACAGTGAGAAGAGAGCGTGTTTGTTAATTGTATTTCCGAATTTGGCGAACAGCAGCCTTCCCACAAACATGAATACCCAATAAAGCGCGATAATTTGTGTTGCGGATACTAACCCAAGGTCGCCATATTGCTGGTCAGCAAGGTAAGTAATAGTAAACGTGCCAAAACTGACTTCCACACCGATATACAGCAGCAGTACCAACGCTAACTTCATGAACTGCCGATTTTTAACAAGAAGAGTTAGTCCTCGCCAAAATCCAGTCATTTGTTTCGGTTTGATATCTGGGAGAGATATTTTGCTAAAAAATACCAGCAATCCGAAAAAGAACAGGGCGATGAGCAAGAACAGAAACGAAACTTGATCAGCGGTTTTGTCGACGTTAAAGCTTGCTGCCACAAGAATGACAGCGGTAAGCACCAGCGGGCCAAGCACAGTGCCGACAGAGTTCGATGCTGTCGCCACACTTTGACGTATAACGCTCTTATCAGGTGTCGAGAGTAGTGATACGTAAGGTGAACTCACAACTTGAATGGCCGATACTCCTGAAGCCATCAACAAGATACCAAGCAGGGTTGCAACCAGTTGTTCTCCTCGGACCAAATATGCCATGGCTAGGCAGCCGAAAAGGCACCACATCAAGCAGAATTTCAATGTACTTCTATAACCCACTTTCGCCATCACAAATGACGTTGGAAGCGACACTGTTATTCGCGTTATAAAAAAGGCCATGGGGAAGAGCATCGCCATTTTATAATCGAGAGAGAAAGCTTCTTTGTAATAGGGAATTAGGGAATTACTTGAAACGGTAATGAGGCCCCAAATAAAAAATATCAGAGACAGTAAGACCAGTGGGGCATCTTTTAACGGGAATACTCTCATAGTGATTCCTTATCAATAGCGATAAAAAAAGCAGAAGATGATCTTCTGCTTTTCGATTGAGACTTTACGGTGTATTGCCTATTGAGCCGTTAATCACGTACAAAATTGATGTGATGAACATGAATGTTGTATTTTTCAATAATCACTTTGGTCGCATGCATACTTTTGATTCGTTGCTCAGAATCCAAAGCGGCAGCCATTGCTGACTCGTTCTCGTAACTGTGTTGCATCATAAGCAGCAGATTCTTATGGCTTTCAGCTTCAATCGCTTCTGGCTTATTTAGCGTTAACCCTTGGTTATTCGGAAATGTGCGAATAATAGGCGCGACTTCGTTTTCCATGTATTGGTAGAAGTCTTGTTTTTGTTCTTCAGTTAAATCAGCTTCAAAAAAAGCGGTGCGAAAAATAGTCATGGTCGTTTCCTTATAGTTCAAAGCCAGATTGGTTTGCGATAGATTTCAATGTTGCTTTCGCTTGTTTGATATCTTCCAACCAGTCGTCATTTTGAGCCCACATTTCAATCACTAATGGTGCGCTGTAGTCAATTTCAGCGAGTGTTTTGAAAATAGCAGGGAAGTCGACTTGGCCTTCACCAATAACCAGATCTCGGAACTGACCTTTACAGGTTTCTGAAACTCGTAGTGTGTCTTTAAGATGGACTTGCACTAGGTGGTCACGGCTCAGTTTTAACTCGGTACACACATCGTAGTTCCAACCTGAGATGTTACCCACATCTGGGTAAGCCATGAAGTAAGGCGATGGGATCTCACGCTTTAACACTTCAAACTTGCTCAGTGAGTTCAGGTAAGGTGTATCCATAATCTCAACACCTAGCATGATGCCTGCGCGCTCTGCCATTTTGGTAGCTTGCTGCATACCTTCAATGAAGCGAGCGTGAGTTTCAGCTGATTGTGGCTCGTAGTAAACGTCATAGCCTGCCATTTGAATACAGCGAATGCCAAGCTTGTACGCTAACGAAATCGCTTTTTCCATGATGATCAGAGATTCAGTGCGAATAGCGTCATCCACTGAGCCAAACGGAAACTTACGGTGTGCACTCAAACACATCGATTGGAAAGGCATTTGATGCTTTTCACACAGACGGCGAAGTTCATAAATCTCTTCGTCTGACCAATCTAAACGAGCGCGTCGCTCGTCGGTCTCATCGACTGAAATTTCTACAAAGTCAAAGCCCGCTTCTTTCGCGTGAATCAAGCGCTCTTCCCATGTTAGGGAGGTTGGCATCGCTTTTTCGTAAATACCTAATCTGAATTTGTTTTTAGAATCAAACATTCTTTTTCCTTAAAAGAGTTGTTGTTCTATACGCGTTGTTATGTCTTGAATTCTGCTAGCGATCTCTTCGTAGCCAAGTGCTTTCATTTTTGGCGTAAGCGAAGAAACGCTAACCGCGTATACAGGAGATTTGTTCTTGTCAAAAATAGGGACAGCAACACAAGAAATACCCGCCTCGTTCTCTTCATCATCCAGCGCATAGCCACGCGCTTTGATTTTATCGAGAACATCAAAAAACTGAGACTTATCGAGAATCGTGTTTTCAGTTAACGGTTTCATGGTGCTGACATTGCGTTGCCAGTAGGTCTCTCGAACGCTCTCTGAGCTGAATGCGAGGTAGCATTTGCCTGCCGCAGAGCAATACATTGGAGAATGTAACCCTACGTAAGTTCGAGTTCTAAAGGCTGAATTAGCGGGTTCAAACTTATCTTTAAAAATGATGTTGTCAGCATCAAAAGAGAGAAAGTTAACTGTTTCATTCACATCGTCGAGCAGTTCAGATAGATATGGCTTAACTGTGCCTGTGACATCAGAGTTGATAGCAGCATGTCCTAGCTGAACCAACTTCATTGTTAAGCGATATTCTTTACCTGAACACATTTGAGCAACATAACCAGAGGCTTCAAACGTTGCTAAAATGCGGTGGACAGAAGACTTATTGAAGCCTGTCCCTTCAGACACTTTTTGTAGCGAAACGCCATTCGGGTAATTCCCAAGGAATTCCAATACGGTCAGTGCTTTAGACAACGATTTAATTTGCTCACTCATATATGTGCTACCAGTGTTTACCTATTTCAGTATGGAAGTTTTCTGCGATGTCACGGCCATTGCTACCGGCTAATGCACGACCAGCAATAAATGACTTTGCAGACAGATTCTTAAACAAATGCAGATCGTCTGGCACAATACCACCAGTTATGGATAGTTCAATTCCAATATCCGATAATTTCTGCATTTTTATCAAATCTTCTTCGGTCCAGCTCACACCTGCGAGTTCAGCGTCACGAGAACGGTGATAAATTGCTTGCTTTATACCCATATCGACCCATGCTCTTGCGTCGTCTAGAGTCCAGTGTCCATAGAGCTCGATTTGTACTTCGCCACTAAATTCGTCAGTCACTTTTTTGGCCGAACGTATTGTTTCGATATGAGCCGCTGCACTGACGGTTACCCAGTTAGCACCAGCTTCCATTGCTAGACGCGTTAAAATAGCGCTGGCATCAGTGATTTTCATATCACACACAATGATGTGGCTTGGGTATTTTTCTCGTAGGATTCTTACGCTATCTACGCCGTGGGCGAAGGCTAAAATCGTCCCGATTTCAATCACATCTAACTTATCTGCAACATGCTCTATCGAGGCTAATGCAGTGTCGATATCAGTGGCATCAAGTGCCATTTGTAATAAGGGCTTAGGCATCCATCTCATCCTCAAATTGTTTAAACAACTGCACCAGTCTTTGATAGTGCTTATATTTTGTTTGGTATAGGTCGTAGTATTCAGGGTTTGGTTCGACACGTGATGCAGAATTGGTAATGGCTTGCGTGCATTCTGCTAGTGATGCGAATTCGCCTGCGCCCACCATTGCCATCATGGCTGCGCCTAATGAGCCAGTTTCATCAACGTCTGATATCTCAACCGTCATACCGGTTAGGTCAGCCAGCATTTGCATCCATACAGGGCTAGACGCAGGGCCTCCTGTCACTTTCAATACGTTAGCTTTCGGAAAACGCTGACGCATACGTTCTAGGTGAATGTTGTGACAGAATAAAATGCCTTCCCAAATTGCTTGAATCAGGTGACCTTTTGTATGGTGCGATTGCAGCCCATAGAAGCCTGATTTCAAACCGAGACCTTGGTTAGAACCGTAAAGAAATGGCACGAAATAGAGACTGCTTGATGCCGTGGCTAATGCTTCAACTAATGCTTGGTTTTGCTGGTGGTCGAGTTGACCATTATCACCAAGGTAGTCAGCAAACCATTCGTAATTGCCCGCAGAAGTAGGGCTCGCTTCATGAATGATGTATTCACCATCGACAGCGTAATGGCCATAGACAAAGTTGTGCGCTTCTTGAGTCACTTGCTTTGAGATACCAGAGGTGACCGCCCAAGTACCCATTACGTAGTTCAGAGTGTCTTCAGAAGAGTTGATTCCAGAACAGATTGCGGTTGATACCACATCAAACAACCCACCAAATACAGGTGTTCCAAGTGCAAGGCCTGTCTCTGTTGCGACTGCCTCGGTGATTTTCCCTGCTTGTTGCTGAGGTTTAACAACTGGAGGGAGCGCATCCCATATCTCTTCAATATCAAATGTTTTTAGAAGTGCTTTGTCATACTCACCAGTGATCGAGTTGAAAAAGTTACTCTCTGAAATATTGGTCAGTTCTGCTGCTACTTCGCCCGTTAAGCGATAGCGAAGGTAGTCGTGAGACATCATCACTGCACCAATATTGTTGTATCGGTCGGCATCGTTTTCTTTGATCCAACGAATAATCGATACAGGATGGCCTGTCCAAAGCGTTTGCAGTGTGGTTGGGTAAATCTTTTGTGCTTTACTCTGTTCTAGCCATTCTTTAACAATGGGTAATGAACGCGAGTCTGAAGACATAATGCCGTGACCAAGGTTTTGTCCTTTTTTATCTAGAAGGTAAACGCCTTTGCCTTGGGCTGAAATGCTTAAGCCTTTAATGTCTAATGGGTCGACTTTTGTGGCATTTAGAAGCTGTTTAACAACATCGACCGCGTTGCCCCATAAAGCATCAAGATCGCGTTCTACCCAACCTTGCTTCTCATTGATGACACTCGCCGATACACGAGCAAGGCCTTGTTGTTCACCTTTTGCGTTAAACAACGCGGCTTTCATAAAAGTGCCGCCAGAATCAATTCCAATGTAGTAATTCATTATTTGGCTTCCAAAAGGTCATTGTGAATTTTCACCACCAGTTTTCGTACTGGTTGGCTGTCATCATTTTCAATGTTGGTTATGTGCACTGTGTTTGGCGTGAACAAATAAAACTGATTGCGTTTTGCATGGATGAAATTGAGTTCTACTCCCGCGTATTCATAGAATTGAAGGTCACGCTCTTGGTTATAAGGTCCCGCGTCCGTATGAGTGCCAGTATCTAAAGACCAAGCCATTACTTCAGAACCTTCTAAGACGATCTGAAGATCTGAATGGTACTTATGTACCTCTGGTTTAAAGTTGCCCAGTGGTTCTTTGTTGTATTCCAATACAACAAACCATGCTTGTTTTGAATCAAAACCAGGAAGTTCGTGACGACCTAATGTGAGTTTTTCTTGGTCGATGCTGTTTAAGTACTCAAGCACGTTTTGAATAACGACAGGGTACGACTTGCTGGTCTGCGTAGGTTGAGTATTTCCGACTAACATAAAATTCTCGTCAAATATGAATGACTTAATAAAGCCAATGCTATAAGTTAATGGGCACTAAATAGGTCTTGTAAAAGCGTCGCTAACCCTGTCTTATCATCATTGTTTTTAGGCGTGATCAGGTTGGCTGAGCTTTTTACAGTGTCATCTGCGTTTTGCATTGCGATGCCAAGCCCTGCTGCTTTAAGCATCGAAATGTCATTGTGGTTATCACCAATCGCGACACACTGCTCTAGGCTGATACCGAGCGGCTCAATGTAGCAAGTCAATGCATTACCTTTGCTATTACCTGTTGCTGCGAAATCGACACGATCAATCCAAGATCGCTCGCCGTTGAAGCTCTCTTTAACGAAAGGAAGTTCGGCAAATGTGTCGACTTCACCTTCAACGACAAACTTCCACACATACTCTGAAATTTGTGCTTCATGTTGGAAGTCGTCGACCTTTTGAATGTTTGGTCGCTGGCTTTCTGGAAAGGTTTGAGACCATGTCAGTAACGCTTCCATGTATTCAATTGGACGAGCTCTTGAATAGAGCATTGCATCACGCACATACATCACCATCTTCAGATCATGAGCTTGAGATAGGGTGATAAACTCAGCAGCAATTTCTTTGTCGATGGCGTTTTCTTGAATGACCGTATCGTTCTGGTAATCAAAGATGTAAGTGCCGTTGCAACAAATTATTGGAGTCGATAAACCAAGCTGATCGTAATAAGGTTTTGCCGCGACATGATGACGCCCCGTAACGATAACGACATGAGTGTGCTGAGCGATCTGTTTGATCGTCTCGATTAACTCTTGGCTAATCGTGTGCTGTGAGTTGAGAACGGTACCATCGAGATCTAATGCCAATAACTTGTGCTTAGACGACTTATTCGTGAACAGCTTGTGCATACTGAAACCTTACTTCTGTCCGTAGTATGAGTTCTTACCGTGCTTACGGTTGTAGTGCTTGTCTAGTAGCTCTGGCTGAATGGCTACTTCTGGACTAATAGCACGAGTAGCGGTTGCCATGGCTGCAATCTCTTCCATTACGACAGCATTGTGCACTGCGTCAGAACCATCTTTGCCCCATGTGAATGGCGCATGGCCCGCTATGATCACGCCTGGCATTGCCTGTGGATCGATATCGCGTTGGTTGAACTCTTCGATAATCACTAAACCTGTGTTCTTCTCGTAATCTGACTCGATCTCAGCTTTTGTTAGTAGGCGAGTACAAGGTACATCACCGTAGAAGTAATCGGCGTGTGTCGTGCCGAGCGCCGGAATATCGCGGCCTGCTTGCGCCCAAATAGTGGCGTTACGAGAGTGTGTATGAACGATACCGCCAATGTTTGGGAAGGCTTTGTAAAGCTCAACGTGTGTGGCGGTGTCGCTTGAAGGGTTCAATTTACCTTCAATACGGTTGCCTTCTAAATCGAGAACAACGATGTCATCAGCCGTCATTACGTCGTATTCCACGCCTGATGGTTTGATTGCAATCACACCGCGCTCGCGATCGATTTCAGAAACATTGCCCCAAGTGAAAGTCACTAAGCCATATTTAGGAAGTTGTAAGTTTGCAGCGAACACGCGTTCTTTTAATTCTTGGTATGTATGTCGTTCTTGAGACATGGTATTTGCCCTTTTGATATTGAGGGAAATTACGAGTGGATTGCCTAGCTAAATTTCCTAGCCAAAAAGAGGACTAGGCAATCGCACTCAATCGCGTTACTTAGCGGCTAGCTTGATCTTGTTGATCATGACATCGCCATTTTTCTCGATGTAAGCGCTCCATACCGGCTGAATCGCTTGTTGGAAAGCTGCACCATCAACATCACGGTTTACTTGCATACCGTTCGCTTCTAGCTGAGCGATCATCTTGTCTTCTTTCTGGATGCTTAGCTCACGCTGCATTGCCACTGCTTCAGCTGAAACCTCTTCGATGATTTTTTGCTCTTCCTCAGTTAGCTTGTCGAACTTACGTAGGTTCATTGTTAGAACTAATGGTGAGTAGGCATGCTGAGTAAGGCTCAGGTACTTTTGTACTTCATCAAACTTGAAAGACAGCGTTACAGAAATTGGGTGGTCTTGAGAGTCAACAACGCCTGTTTCAAGTGCAGTATAAAGTTCAGATACTGGAAGTTGCTGCGGGTTAGCCCCTAGCTCATTGAACATATCATTCAGTGCTTTCGATCCATTAACACGCATTTGTAGGCCTTTGACATCTGAAGGTAGACGAATCGGCTTCTCGTTATTGGTCATGTTGCGGTAACCATTTTCTGGGAACCCAAGACCTTTAAGGCCGAACTTCTCGAAGTTCGCTAACACTTCTTTACCCGGTTCGCCGTCTAGAACTTTGTATGCAGTTTGACGATCTGGAAACATGAATGGCAGAGTGAATGCTGCTGATTCAGGCATTAAACCGTTGTAGTTGTTTAGGCCAACCATCGCTAAGTCAACGATGCCAGCGCGTGAGCCATCGATCATCTGCTTATCACTGCCCAATTGACCTTGTGGGTAGACATTTACTTTGATTTCGCCGTTTGAACGAGCTTCTACTTCTTTTTTAAAGAACAAAGATAGGTCTTGTTGCAGATCCGACTCTGGTGCGGCGTGAGCCAGTTTTAGAGTTGTAGCAGCAAGAACGTTAGAGCTCATTGCGATAGTTGAAGCGAGTAGAGTAAGTTTTAGTAGGGTTTTCATTATTATTTCTCCGTCGAGGATTAACCAATGACAAACGACATTGGCACAGTGATAATGCTTGGGAAGATGACAAACAGTGTGAGCAGAGCCATGTACGCTGCGATGAAGGGTAATACACCTTTCACAGCGGTCGACATTGGGACTCTAGCTACACCACACACTACGTTCAGTACGGTGCCTACAGGAGGCGTAATCAGACCAATTGAACAGTTAATAACGAACAACAGTCCGAAGTACGTTGGGTCAATCCCAGCCATCTTGATGACAGGCATTAATAGAGGTACAAGAATCAGAATTGTTGGGCTTAAGTCCATAACCATGCCAACACACAGCACAAGCAACATAATTACTGCCATGAGTAGACGGGGGCTATCCACTAGTGGACCTAACATTTCTGCGAGTTGTTGAGGAAGTTGAGCAACAGTAATTAGCCAAGCTGCAACCATTGCACAGCCTACTAAGAACATTACCATTGCGGTCGAACGACCTGCGTTCAGTACGATGTGATAGAACTTCTTAATGGTGAGTTCTTTGTACACAAACGTAGAGATAAAGATTGCGTATGCCGCCGCAACGACTGCCGCTTCTGTTGGCGTGAAAATACCAAAGCGAATACCAACAATGATGATGACTGGTAGCATCAAAGCCCAAACACCATCTTTCAGTGCTGCGCGCTTTTCTGCTTTTGTCGCTTTTTCTGATGTCGCTAGATTTTCTTTACGAACCGTCCAACGCCAAACAAACATCAATGTCATACCCATCAGCAGGCCAGGAACAATGCCGCCTAGGAATAGGTTTTTAATTGAGATACCGCCAGCAACACCAACCAAAATCAGAGGGATTGAAGGTGGAATGACAGGTGCGATGATACCGCCGGATGCCAATAGACCCATTGAAGGTGCTTCTGGGTATTTCGCTGCTTTCATCATTGGGTAAAGAATACTTACCAAGGCTGCGGCATCTGCTACAGCGGAACCTGAAAGGCCAGCAAGTAATACCGAAGTCATGATTGCGACGTAACCTAAACCACCTTGACGATGCCCAACGTAAGTGGTCGCTAAGCGGACAATACGCTGTGACAAACCACCCGATGCCATTACTTCTCCTGCAATAAGGAAGAATGGGATGGCAAGCAAAGTAAAGCTGTCGACACCATTAATTAAAGACTGCGCAAGAATGTCTGCACTAAAGAAGTCCATATGAAGCATCAACGCCATTGAAGACAACAACAGTGCAAATGCGACAGGAAGACCAAGTAGGATTGAGACAATCAATACCGATAAGAAAATGGCTAACGTCATTATTCTTTCTCCTCTTCTAAGCTATCTAGCTGCCAGTCTGGTTTGAAGATTCGTACAAAGGCAATCACACCCATTAACGCGCCTGACACCACGCCAGCTAAGTAAAATAATGCTGAAGGAAGCCCTGTTAGTTGAGAAATATCTGACCAGTTGGACATCATTTGACGGTATGAACCGACGTAAAGCATGCCAACTGATATCAATACAATTACCCAACAAATTCGTCTTAGTACGGGTACTGCTTTAGGGAATAGTCGTTCAGAGAATTCCGAAACCGCGAGGTGCTCACCTCGGCGCAGCACAACGGCTGCACCGAGCATGACAATCCATACAAGACCAAGGCGAGATAGTTCTACAGAGGGACGAAGACCAGAAGAAAAGCCGTAGCGTAAAACTACGTTTGTAAATACGAGAATAATCATACAAGTCAGAATGACCGCCATGATGACATCGATACTTTTCCAAATACTCTTAAATACACTTTGCATAAAGCTTTCCCTACCTTTGGCAAATTACAGAGATGTAATCTGTTCCCAAATTCCATCATTGATTTCAATGCCGCCAGCTGCTTCGTGTTTCTTGATGAAGTTTTCAATTTCAGAACCAGCAATCATCACTGAGCCAGTTTCTGCAGGCTCTGATTCAAGTACGTAGTCACGAATGCGCTTCATCTCTTGTGCGTAAGTGCTTTGGTCCATTGTCTTGCTTAGGTCGATAGCGATAAGGAATTGAGATACACCAAACTCACCACCCATATCTTCAGTTAGTGCGGGTACTGAGTGGCCGCCAGTGATGGCAGTTAGCATCATGTCTAGCACGATTGCCATTGATGAACCTTTCCAAAAGCCCATTGGAAGTAGACGTTTATTTTCCCAAAGTACATGTGGGTCTTTGGTTAGTTCGCCGTTATCATCGAAGCCGCCGACGACAGGCAGTTCTTTGTCAGCAAGGACGAAATTTTGAAGTTGGCCGTAAGAGAATTGAGTCATTGAGCAATCAACAACAACGGGTGGATCGCCAGCTACTGCCATGATTAGAGGGTTTGAACCGACACGGTGATCTTTACCACCCCATGCTGGCATTACTGCGATTGAGTTTGTCGATGCAATCCCTGCGAAACCTTCACGAGCCATTTTTAATACATAAGCTCCGCCGCGCATCCAGTGGTTCGAATTACGCATACCGACCATGCCGATACCGTAGTCACGCGCTAATTCCATTGCACGTTCTGCACAGATAAGACCATTAAGAACGCCAGGTCCGTAGTTACAATCCCATTGCTCTAGTGCTCCCATGCTGTTAACACATTCTGGCTCGGCATTTAATTTGATTTGACCTTTATCTACTTGGTCAATGAACACCGGAAAACGGTTGATGCCATGTGAGTAAGTGCCTTCGTTTGCCATTTCAACAAAACCTGCTGCAAGCTTGCTTGCCATCTCTGGTTTCATGTCTCTAGCCAAAAGGATTCGTTCATATTCTTGTTGTAGTTTCTCTGTAGATACTAAAGGCATCAGTGCTCTCCGATAAGTTAAATTCCATAATGCGGAATCAATTATTGTTGTTATTCCGAAAATATTCTGTGAGCAAAGTTGCGAAATATTTCCTTATTAAGTTTTTCTCTAATAACTGTTAACTGGTTAAAAAGTGAAACAAAAAGATTCCATGATTCCGTAATGCGAAACAAAAAGCGTGTTCAGGATCTGGTTTCTAAGACTAAATCGAATGAAATTCGATAATTTCGGCGGAATAAACTTGTCAAATTATGGAATTCGAGCAAACAGTAACTTTACTGAATATAAAATAGTGGCGTTGAAATCTGAGCGAGGGGTCAAATTTGGAGAGGGAAATCCTTACAGTTGAGCAGTTTTCTATATAGTGGTTTTGTTGTTTTGGAATTATTTCTTGGTCGATATTCGTTAAGCATTGGAGCTTACTTCTATGAAAATTGTTATTGCACCAGACTCGTTTAAAGAATCTTTATCGGCTGTATCGGTGGCGGCGTGCATTGAAAAGGGCTTTCGTGAAATCTTCCCTGATGCTGAATACGTGACCTTGCCTTTAGCCGATGGCGGCGAAGGGACTGTGGATGTGTTACTGCAAGGATTAGCGGGGCAAAAGCGAACACATCAAGTCGAAGGGCCGTTGGGCGCATTAGTTAATGCTGAATGGGCGATGCTTGAGTCATCCGATAGCAACCCGAACAAAACTGCACTTGTTGAAATAGCTGCGGCATCAGGTTTGGATTTGTTAGCGCCAGAGCAGCGTGATCCATTGGTTGCTTCTTCATTCGGTACTGGGCAACTGATTTTGGAAGCGATAGAGCAGGGCGCTCAAACGATTATTCTTGGATTGGGTGGCAGTGCGACTAATGATGGTGGTGCGGGTATTGTTCAAGCGTTAGGCGGGACATTGTTAGATAATGCAGGGCAAGAGCTTAACCGAGGAGGCGCTGCACTAGCGGATTTAGCATCTATTGATCTTACTGGTTTAGATTCCCGCCGTGCTGATATCGAGTTAATTGTGGCGTGCGATGTCGATAATCCGCTGTGTGGTGATAACGGTGCCAGCCATATATTCGGCCCACAAAAAGGGGCGACACCGGAACAAGTCTTGATGCTTGATAAGGCGCTTGAGAACTTTGCTCTAGTTGCTGAATCTCAAGGTTGTGTTGGTGGTGATGACCCCGTTCGCAATCGCACTGGTTATGGCGCGGCTGGTGGTGCTCCAATGGGACTTGGTTTGTTGTTTAACATGCAGATTAAACCGGGTATCGAGATGGTGCTTGATGTTTTACAAGCCGATGAAGTATTGAAAGGCGCAGACCTTGTGATTACCGGCGAAGGTCAAATGGACAATCAAACTCTGCAAGGAAAAACGCCTTATGGGATTGCTAAACGTGCGAGCTTACAGGGCATTCCAACCATAGGGATTGCCGGATCTTTAGGCACCGAAGTAGAAGCACTTTACGGCGAAATGAGCAGCTTGTTCGGGACGGTAAGATCACCTCAAACCTTAGAAAAAGTACTACAAGAGGCTGATATCAACTTGACGAGAACGGCAAGAAATATTGCAGCGACTTTACGGTTAGGTCACAAAATATCGCAAAAATAGTGGGCATCTACAAGATGGGGTAAACCGATGTTTGGTTTGCTGTGTTTCGTAAGTTCATGATTATTATATTGTAAATATTCTTATCAATATGAAATGATTATGATTTAGATCATTAACTTGATAGGTTTTGTCCATGATAACGATAATTACAAACGATTATATTTTACTTTGATTCAAGCTTATTCTATATCCTTAGTTACTGCGTGGTTTTGTGTGATGAATAACTACCATACAGAAGTGGCGGTGCAACAAAGATGCTGCACCTAAAAGGTAATAAGGAATTGATGATGAGTAAAAAACTAACTACAGCTGCGGGTTGTCCTGTTGCTCATAACCAGAATGTTCAAACTGCGGGCAAACGTGGTCCTCAACTTCTTCAAGACGTTTGGTTCTTGGAGAAATTGGCCCATTTTGATCGTGAAGTGATTCCAGAGCGTCGTATGCACGCGAAAGGCTCAGGTGCTTACGGCACATTTACCGTTACACACGACATCACAAAATACACCAAGGCAAAACTGTTCTCTGAAGTCGGTAAAAAAACCGACTTGTTTGCCCGTTTCACAACAGTAGCCGGTGAGCGCGGTGCTGCCGATGCTGAGCGTGATATCCGTGGCTTTGCATTGAAGTTTTACACTGAAGAAGGCAACTGGGATATGGTGGGCAACAACACGCCAGTATTCTTCCTTCGTGATCCTCTTAAGTTCCCTGACTTAAACCATGCGGTGAAACGTGACCCACGCACCAACATGCGTAGCGCGAAAAACAACTGGGATTTCTGGACTTCTCTTCCGGAAGCTCTACACCAAATTACTATCGTAATGAGTGACCGTGGCATCCCTGCGACTTACCGTCACATGCACGGCTTTGGTAGCCACACGTTCAGCTTCATCAATGCTGATAACGAACGTTTCTGGGTTAAATTCCACTTCAAATCTCAGCAAGGTATTAAGAACCTTTCTGATGCAGAAGCGGCACAAGTGATCGGTGATGATCGCGAAAGCCATCAACGTGATTTGCTAGACAGCATCGATAACCAAGACTTCCCGAAATGGACGTTGAAAGTACAAGTGATGCCAGAAGCGGATGCAGCGAAGGTTCCATACAACCCGTTCGATTTGACTAAGATCTGGCCTCATGCAGATTACCCGTTGATCGAAGTGGGTGAATTCGAGCTAAACCGTAACCCACAAAACTTCTTCGCAGAAGTAGAGCAGTCAGCATTCAATCCGGCGAACGTGGTTCCAGGTATCAGCTTCTCGCCAGACAAGATGCTTCAAGGCCGTCTGTTTGCTTACGGTGATGCGCAACGTTACCGATTGGGTGTTAACCATCAGCACATCCCAGTGAACGCACCTCGTTGCCCAGTACACAGCTACCACCGTGATGGTGCGATGCGTGTTGATGGTAACTTCGGTGGCACACTAGGCTATGAGCCAAACAACGAAGG
Organism: Vibrio sp. 10N.261.46.A3; assembly: GCF_041472995.1. Taxonomy (NCBI): domain Bacteria; kingdom Pseudomonadati; phylum Pseudomonadota; class Gammaproteobacteria; order Vibrionales; family Vibrionaceae; genus Vibrio; species Vibrio sp. 10N.261.46.A3. Next base: position 86,719 of record NZ_JBFRRH010000009.1, read on the forward strand.
TCAGTGGGCAGAGCAGCCAGACTTCGCTGAACCAGCACTGAACCTAGATGGCGCAGCAGCACACTGGGATCACCGCGAAGATGAAGATTACTTCTCGCAACCGGGTGACTTGTTCCGCCTAATGACACCAGAGAAGCAGGCGATTCTGTTTGATAACACTGCTCGTAACCTAGGCGGCGTACCAAAAGAGATTCAATTGCGTCACCTAAGACACTGTTACAAAGCCGACCCTGCATACGGTGAAGGCATTGGTAAACTGCTTGAAATCGATGTGAGTGAATTTAAGTCGTAATCAATCATCTTGATTCGTTAATTGAAAGGCCGTTGAGTGAATCACTCGATGGCCTTTTTTGATCTCGCCGTTTATTAAGCAACCCTAAATTATTGAAAAATTTAATAATCCTCATTGATAGTTTTTACCTATCGAATTGATAAATCTATCCCATTATCTTTGTAAGAGTGATGGGATTATTCTACGACTATCAGTTTATAAAGTAGAAGAGTTTGAGATGAATAAGAGCGCATTAATCGTTGAAGGTGGAGCAATGAGAGGTATTTTTGCTGCTGGAGTTTTAGACGCCTTTATGCAAGACGATTTCCGTCCTTATGACTTTGCCATCGGCGTATCTGCAGGTGTGTCGAATCTGGTTGGCTACTTATCTCATGCACCAAAACGTAGTTATGATGTGATCACCACGATGGCGACGGATAAGACCTTCTTTAACCCTGCTCGCTTTGCTAAAGGCGGTAACTTAGTGGACGTGAAATGGTTATGGAACGAATCCAATCAACGTTATCCTCTAGATTGTGGTGAGCTGTTTTCAAGTATCCCACTCATTGCTGCTGTCACAAATGTCGATACGGGCAGTGCAGACTACTACCATATTAAGCCAGAAAACCTCTCTAACGTGGTGGAAGCAACCACCGCTTTACCTATTGCTTACCGAGAAACACCGTGCTTCTCTGGTGGCTGTTATACCGATGGTGGTGTCGCGGATTCGATTCCGGTGCGTGAAGCATACCGTCGTGGTGCACGAGACATTACGGTGATTCTTTCTCATCCTTTGAGTTACCGAATGAAACCTCAAAAGCACCAATGGATGCTGAAAAAGCTACTAAAGAAATTCCCAAATATTGCTGAGTCGATGGCGGTGCGTGCCGACAACTACAATCAGTCTCTGGAGTTCATTCGTAACCCACCCAAAGATGCGACAATTAAAGTGATAGCGCCGCCAGAAGCGTTCGCAGTAAAGCGTTTGACTATGGATCAAAGCACTCTTAATGCAGGTTATGAGATGGGCATTAAAGCGGGTGAAGAGCACCTTGCCATTCGAAAAGGCGTGTATGGTTTAGACACCGAAGATTGTCATTTCTGCGTCTAGGAACGGTTTTAGAATACTGAATAAACGAAAAAGCCACGCTGTTCACTTCAGAATAGCGTGGCTTTGTATTTGTAGAGCTAGTTTGTTTTTAACTCAGTCTGCTATTAAACGAGTTCGTTGCCGTTGGTGTTTCCAGTAAAGAAGGCATCAACACTGGTGAGCGTTGTATTGGCGATGTTGAACAAAGCATCTTTAGTCAAGAAGGCTTGGTGACCAGTGAACAATACGTTGTGACAAGCGGATAGGCGACGGAATACGTCATCGACAATCACGTCGTTAGATTTGTCTTGGAAGAACAACTCTTTCTCATTGTCGTAAACATCAAGACCAAGCGCGCCGATTTTGCTTTGTTTGAGTGCTTCAATTGCAGCAGTCGAATCCAGCAGTTCACCACGACTGGTGTTGACGATCATCACGCCATCTTTCATTTTGCCAAATGCCGTTGCATCCAACAGGTGGTAGTTCTCTTTACTCATTGGGCAATGCAGAGAAATCACGTCAGATTCTTGGTAAAGCTCGTCGAGCTCTACGTATTTAGCACCCAGTTCTTTTGCCAATGAGTTCGGGTACGGATCGTAGCACAAGATGTTCATGCCTAAACCTTTCAGAATACGCATCGTCGCTAAGCCAATCTTTCCTGAACCAATTACACCAACGGTTTTACCGTGGAAGTTGAAGCCAACTAGTCCCTCAAGAGAGAAGTTCGCATCACGAGTGCGTTGGTATGCCTTGTGTAGTTTACGGTTCAAACACATCATCATGCCGACCGTGTGTTCTGCTACCGATTCTGGTGAATAAGCAGGAACGCGAACCACTTGCAGACCAAACTCTTTGGCTGCGTCTAAGTCGACTTTATCAAAGCCCGCGCAGCGCATCGCAATCAGCTTAGTGCCGCCTTTTGCTAGAATCTCTAGCACATCTCGCGATAGGTCATCGTTTACAAACGCACAAACGACTTCGTTGTCGTGCGCCATTTTTGCTGTTGTTGTAGTGAGTCGAAAATCGTGAAAATGGAACTCGGCGTTGAGTTCGCCTTTTGCAAGTTCAAATGATTTTTCGTCGTATGATTTTGAGCTAAAAAAAGCAATGTTGAGCATGGCTTCCTCTCTTACCTAAAATATAAATAACCCACTAATTCATTCTCTGAAACGGGATTAAAACTAATAACTCTGTTCAGTGTGCTAGAGTTTTTTTCTCTTGTCTATCACCATTAGTCATTGTAATTACTATGGTTATTTGGTCTTTTTCTTCAGTTCTTGAACATTAAAAATCACAGTACGAGGCAGCTTGCTTATAAGTTCATCAATATTGAATGGATCTTATTTTCGGGTGTTGAACATCTTCTTGGTCTCTTTCTCAGACCAGAAGTTAATGTTGAATTGTGCGTCGTCGCTAAGCTCTACTCTATGCCAATATTGAGGCGGGCTTGTGGCAAATTGCCCAGCTTCGATTGTGATAACATTTTCTGGTTCTGTCGCTTCTGCATCGGCAAAACCGTAGAAGGTGACCGTGCCTTCCATTACGCAGATCTGGCCGAATACGCCCTCAGCGGTATTGTGATGATTGAGAAGCGCTGCCGGTATGTTGTCCTTGGTGAAAAATGGAGTGGAACGTTGAATTTTCCAGTGTGACGGAATACGTAAATGACTCATATAAAACCTCTTCTCTAACTGTTCTTTGAAAGTTGTGCTTCTGTCTAACGGGTGGCGGTTGTTATTTACCAGTAGTTCTCACTACTGAATTGACCGGGTTTTCTGCGTAAGTGCTTTTCGAAACCTAAGCTGGTTAGTGCTTCACTTGTGTCGCGAACCATTTGCGGATTGCCACAAAGGTAGAAAAAACTGCGGGTTTGATTGAAAGCGACAGACGCGGTTTGCTCAAGGTCGCCTCCAAGTAACAAGCTTGGGATTCGTCCGCGCAAAGTTCCGGTGACTGATTCTCTAGAAATAATTGGCACATATTGTAGTTTCCCTTGGAAGTGATGAACGAGTTGAGCGATACGGTCTCGATAAGTCAGGTCTTGTTCTGTTCTTACGGCATGAACCAGTACAAGGTTTTTGAACGAGGCGACTTTTTCAGATTCGGAGCCGTTTTGCTGTTGTATCTGCATGCTTTCGAGCATTGAGATAAAAGGCCCAACCGCGGTTCCGGTCGAAAGCATCCATAGATCGTCGGCGATCTCTGGGATCTCATCTAAGGTCATAAAGCCACTTGGGTCTTTGCCGACAAAGATGTCATCGCCCACCTTCAACTCATGAAGTTGAGGTGAAAGCTGGCCGTTCTGATCCTTAATAATCAAGAATTCCAGATGTTGATGACCTTGTTCGTGCTCTGGCGCGTTCACCATCGAATAGGCGCGCCTTACGAACTCATCCTCACTGTTAAGCAAGCCAAGTTTCGTGAACTGACCCGCCTGATAGGGAGAGACCGGAGCACTGACTTGAAGTGAGAACAGTTGATCTGTCCATTCCGTCTTGTTTAAGACTTTACCGGTTACCAAACCATGAGGAATATCTGTCATATCATCACCTTTACGTAGAGAAGTTATCTCATTAAGGATACTCAACTATTTACATTTTGGAGTTGCATGTACCATGCCAATAATGAGAATGCTTATCAATACTAGGTTTGTGGCAAAAATAATTTGGAATTGTGTTAAATAGACTCATTTAAATTCGGGTCTAAATGACTCTAATATTGTTTTTAATACTGATATTGTTGATTCAGAACGATGAATTGGTCTTTTGATACAAGCAAAATTAGTACAGTGGTTTGACCCCTAGGGTATTCAACCAATTACTGAAGAGAATATTTTGCAGATGAGTATAATGGCGGCTTTCGATCTCAATATAGCCGTGTTTTATGCTTGATAATCTTCGTATGGCCTTGAACGTATTGTTCGTGACCATCAATACCGCAATGACTGCGTTTACCGTGAGCTTCTTTGGCCTCATCAAACTGATTCTGCCAATCTCTGTTGTGCAGAAGTCGTGTACTCGTTTAGCTAACTTCACATTTTGGTGCTGGGCTTCGCTCAACCTTTGGATGTTGAACGTGAACAACGACATAGAGTGGCAAGTCGAAGGCGGGGAAGATATCTCGACTAAACAGTGGTACTTGATGATGTCGAATCATCTGAGCTGGGCGGATATCGTTATTCTGTCTTCTATCTTGAAAGATAAGATGCCGATGACTAAGTTCTTCCTTAAGCATGAATTACTGTATGTCCCTTTTGTTGGGTTGGCATGTTGGGGGCTAGATATGCCCTTCATGAGACGTCACTCTCGTGAGTTCTTGCTGCGTAACCCAGAGCGTCGTAATGATGACTTCGATGCAATCAACAAAGCGTGTACTAAGTTCAAGCTAGCGCCGACAACCTTGGTTAACTTCGTTGAAGGGACGCGTGCCAATCACGAGAAACTGGCGACCGCGAAAACACCTTACCGACACCTATTGAAGCCTAAAACCGGCGGTGTAGCATTTGCACTATCGGCAATGGGCCCAATCTTAGATGGTATTGTTGATGTCACTCTGGCTTATCCAGAAAACCAGACTTCTCCGTTTGAAGATATGCTAAAAGGCAAAATGACCAAGGTCGTGGTGCGTATTAAACTGCATCCGATGGATGAGAACGTGAACGGTAATTACTTTGAAGACAAAGCGTTTAAGCGCCGTTTCCACAGTTGGTTGAATAACACTTGGAAAGAGAAAGACGACTATCTTGATACAGTTTATGGGGTTGATACGCTCTGTGAGGCTGAAACGATTGATGGGCTTGGTACGATTAATAAGAAGCAAGAGCAGTAAGATCAAACCAAACAGATAGCATAAAAAAAGCCGATAGTTCATTGAACTGTCGGCTTTTTTATTGAATTGGCGGTATTAAAGGTAAGCGATAAAGTTAGTGCTTACTACCGTTAAATAGCTTGGTATGCTTCAATGATATGCTTGACTTGGCTCGGTTTGCCTTGTTTCTCTTGTCCTTGATGGATACGTAAGTAGTGCTGTAATGTTTTGGCTTTGTATTGCTGTGATACCTTCACTTGTTCATCACAACTTGGTGTCCAGATCTTGTCTCCGACGTTTGATATCTCGCTAATGGTTTGGTTCTTTTTAGCATCACCTTGGTTATTACTCACCAATAAAATCTCGTAATAACGACGGTTCTCTTCAATCAACACTTCATCAATAAGACCAAAATTGAGCGCCTTTAAATGACTTCTTAGCTCGAATTGCTGATGCACCGGACAAAGCAAGAAATCGAGCGCTTTTTCTGGGTGTTGACGATGAATATCATCGACGAGTTTCTGAGTGAGATCGCCGCCGACGCCCGCAATAATCACCAGGTGTTTGCCAGTATGTTTCTCAATCGGGATAGCGGCGACATCCATGCAGTAGACTTGCCATTGGCTGGTAACCATTTGTTCGGCTTTATTATCTTGTGGAAAGTAGCGCGCTAGCTTGCCTTCAAGCTCACTCATCAGAGACGGGACAATGTCGACAAAGTGAATCTGAGGCGCTTTATTATCCGATAACAGTTGAACACCCAAAAAGCCATGATCACAGCAACAGTCCCAAATATGTTGGTAGTCATTGCTGACAAGGGAGTGGAGAGTTTGCAGTCGGTTACTTAGCTTCATAAGGTTCGCGTCGTTAGAAAAGGGATGTTGTCTTATCGAAGGCGCATTGTAATGACTTTCTAGAAAAACAAAAGCACCTAGGGTGTGAATCCTAGGTGCTTGTGGTGTGTGATGGCCTACAAGCTTGTTGGAATGCGTTTACGATGCTTTGGCAACGGCTCTGATATGGCCTTCCACTCGGTTCTTACCAAGCTGTTGTGCGATAAGTTTCGCTTGTTCCGCCAGCGCTAAAGCTGAGTCTGTTTCGCCTTCTATTTGCGAGTATCCCACGCTAACCCCTAGTGATAAGGTGATATCTGGAGTGACGATGGTTTTCTCTGCGATTCCGACTCTGCACTGGTCTAGCTGGAATTTGGCATCTTTCACATCATTGGCTTTGAACAATACTGCGAACTCCTTTCCTCCAACACGCGCCAAGCAAAGTCCTTTCGGCTTCGGGAAGTAATAACGTATCGATTCTGCAGTCAGCTTGATCATCTTGTCACCGACTGCTTCACCGTAGGCACGGTTTACGTGGTCGAAGTTATCGATATCAAGCAGTGCGACATAGGTGTCGGGCTCGCTCACGTAGTTTTCGATGGCGATGCTGAAACTGCTTTTATTGTCTAACTGTGTCATCAGGTCTTTGCTACTCAATTGATGTTGAAGCAGTAAGTTAGACAAAGAGACCTCAGTGTAATCACGGATCATTCGCAGAATACTCTGGCTGATCGGTAAGTTTGCGTTCACATAGAGCACTGCGATCAACTGCTTGCGAGAGTGCAAAGGAATACAATAATGACGTTGGTGTATTTTGAGTTTACACGCCAGTGGGTCGGCGTACTTACCACTTCGGTAAGCCATGGTGTCCGGTGTGAATCGCTCTGCAAGGGCTTTGTCACAATGTACCGTTGATTTGTTTCCGTGATAGTCGATGGTACTGAATGAGTGGTTCTCAGGCTGATAGAGACAGAATTGAATGCCTTTTTGGTAGGTGAAGCTATCCAGTATGGATTTTAACTCTCGCTTAAAGCTTACAAGGTCATCGACTTTATTCAGTTGCGACAAGGACACGTTCAAACGATAAGCCAAATAGTTTGCGCCAATCCACAATAGAAGCAGTGAACCAAGCACCAAGCCAGTTAAAGTAAACTGGTGTGAGCTGGTTAAGATATCATGGCGATCAGTGCCTGCAATGAATACCCAATTCAAGCTGTTGTCAGCGTCAAACACCGATATTTTGAAGTTATCTTGATAGTAGTATTCGTGCTTACCGACGGTTTCACCTTGTGAGAGTTGATGGCTGATACCTGCGTGATAGCTGACTGATTTAGTTCCGATACGTTTTGGATCTGGGTGGAAGACCAGTCGTTCTGTTGCTCGGTCAACCACAAACACATAGCCATGGTTAAGTGTTTTTAAGTCTCTTAATCCTTGTGTGGTGTGTAGAAGGTCAAACTCAATCCATATTTCTTCATTCAATCTTTCCGCCGTGTGTTTAACTGCGAATACCCAACGACCATCTGCTTTTTGGTAAATCGAAGAGATGTAGAAATCCTCAACCACACTGTCTATTGAGTTCCATTTTATGGAGTCGATTTGTTCATGGGAAAGAGGTAATCCACGACTTGATATATATTGTTGGGATTGTGGTTGGTATCGAACGATATCGGAGAAGTTTGGTGTTCTTTTTAGAATATTATCACTCAATTCTCTGAATTTTTCATCACCGATCGGAGCCGTTTTAGGTAAGCCTAGACTGGTTTCTAAAAAATAGAGTTTGCCGAATGTGGCTTCGATGTTGGAACGAATGGTAGAGCTTGCGATACGAATGTTTGTTGATGATTGTTCTGTTGCTGCTGTTTCTACTTTTTCAAGCTGAGCCACAGCAAGATAGAGCATCCCTCCAGTTAATAAAATAATGTATGGTTTAAAAAGCCGAATTAATGTTTTAGGTAAAGCCATGATATCCAAAGACGTTATAGATTCATTTTTATAGTACGGCAATACTAAACAGTTTCATTAACCACATCAATGCAAATGATTCCATATGGATAAATGAGTTTTGTGATATTCAGCTAACAAAAAAGCCAGCTATAAATATAACTGGCTTCTATGGTTTTCGGTGTTTTATTAAGCTGACTTAGCTTTTGCTTTAATCAAATCAGTCTTATCTGGCGAGTAGTGCAAAATTGCCATCGAAGTTGGCGACAACAACATTTCACCTTCTGCATGACCTGGTTTAACGTTTCGCGAGTTGGTATCACAGATGGTTACCCAGTTTTGTTCACGATCATTAGGTAACGAGAAACGTGCTGGCGCATTGGTTTGGTTGATAAGGTAAATCAACTCGTCGCCATCTTTACCAATACCTAAATGCAAAGCTACTGAGCTTAAGCGGTTCCAGTCGTCATGCTCCATAAGTGTGCCATCTACGCGGCTCCAGAAGATGCGGTTAGAGTTGCGCTTTTCGCCACTGAATGCCTTAATAAACGGCACCATGTATTGCTGACGAGCAGAGATCATTTCAGATAACCAAGTCTTGAAGTAAGTCTTGCGCTCTGAATCTTCCCAGTTAAGCCAGCTGGTCACGCCATCTTGGCAGTAAGCGTTGTTGTTACCTTTTTGAGTATGAGATAACACATCGGCCGTCAAAATATGAGGAATACCAAAAGCAAACAGCAGGCTCGCCATGAAGTTGCGCTTCTGCTTTTCACGTGTCGCGATCACTAACAGGTTTTCGGTTTCACCTTCAACACCGTAGTTTTCAGAGCGGTTGTCGCCGTGTCCATCGCGGTTGTTCTCACCATTCTCTTCATTATGCTTGTGCTTGTAAGAAACAAGATCCTGCATGGTGAAGCCATCATGGTAAGTGATGTAGTTGACGGTTAATTTGTAAGGCCAGTGCGCTGCACTGTAGATATCGCGTGACCCCATCAAACGGGTTGCAAACTCTTTCAGATAGCCTTGATCACCGCGCCAGAAGCTACGTGTGATGTCTCGTAGTTTGTCGTTACACTCATTCCAGCCTAGCGGGAAATTACCCACTTGGTAGCCATTCGGACCGATGTCCCAAGGTTCTGCAATGAGCTTGGTTTCTTTAAGTACAGGGTCTTGAGCCACAGCTTTAAAGAATGCAGCCTCAGGGTTGTAGTTGTCACCTTCGCGCCCCAGTGTTGCAGCCAAATCAAAACGGAAGCCGTCGACTTGGAATTCACTCACCCAGTAGCGAAGCGTATCCATCACTAAGTTGAGTGCAGGCTGGTGGGTGAGATCAACGGTGTTACCACAACCCGTAAAGTTCGCGTAATGGCAGCCATGTTTAATGTAGTAGCGGCTATCTAGCGCTTTGAGGTTGAAGGTTGTACCACCTTCGCCACCTTCTGCCGTGTGGTTGTACACTACGTCTAGAATAACTTCGATACCATTGCGGTGAAGTTCACGAATTGCGGTTTTGAGTTCATTAACGGCGTCTTTTTCTGCGTAGCGTGGATCTGGCACCATGAACAAGTATGGGTTGTAACCCCAATAGTTCACTTTATCCATGTCCAAGAGATGAGGTTCATGCATACACGCAGCAACGGGTAGAAGCTGTAGAGAGTTGATATTTTGTTGTTTGTAGAACGCTAGCATTTCAGGGCTCACTAACCCTAAGTAACGACCTTTAGTATTGGCTGCCACTTCTGGGTGCAGTTGAGATAGACCTTTTACATGCGTTTCAAAAAGAACGGTATCTTCGCGACTAATGCGTGGCTTTTCTACATCTTGCCAATCGAAGGTGTCATCAACAACGACACATTTCGCCATCGCAAAGCTTTTTTCATTGGTATATGGCGTGACGTAATTGAGCGGTTCGCTTATTGCTTTGGCATATGGGTCTGAAAGCAGGATAGGGCCATTGTCCGTTTCTGCAATGAAACCGTATTTTTGTCCCGCTTTAATACCATCAATAAAGACATATCTGATATCAGCGTATTCATTTTCTAATTTATAAGTGGTGAATTCGTCGTTCTCGTCAAAAAGAGCGAGAGAGAGTGATTTACAGTCAGGAGAATAAATTGAAAAGTTACAGCCAGTGTTACCTAGCGTTGCGCCTAGTGGATAAGGGCGAGCGAGCGTTCTAGTCATTGCTTGATTTCTTGTTCGTTTATCGACATCAGTGAACTATAAGTAAAAAGCTTTGTCACAGTAAGGTCAAGCAACTTCACAGAATAATTACGGTTAAAAAAATAATTCATCGATGAAGTTCAAATTATATATTTGAAGTAGATCTCACTTATGTTGAATAATTAGATCTGTGTGCTGTCTACTCCTCCTAGATTAAGTGATCTACCTCTTTAAAACACCGTTCCGTATATTTTCTACTCCCCTCTAGTCCCCCTTAATTAACTTAGGGGTGGAGGAAGTCAAACTTGTCATCCCCTCTTAATATTGACCCCGTTGAAACGAATCAGGGGAAACCCTAAACCTCTCTATCTTACGACTACCATTACTGCCTTTGGTTGCCGCAAGAGAGCAAAAATATAAAAACCTAAAATAAATCGTCCTTAATGGAGTTAAGAATGAAAAAAGTAAGTTTGATTGCTGCTGCAGTGGCAACTACATTAGCTGCTGGCTCTGCGTTCGCTGTAGATTTTAATGGTTACATGCGTGCTGGTACTGGTATTAGCGGAAATTCTGGCGGTGACGTATCTGTAAACAAAAATGGTATTGGTCGTCTAGGTAACGAAAATGACAACTACTCTGAGTTTGGTTTTGCAGAAGAACTAAAAACTGGTGAGCAAACGTGGCGTCTAGAGTCAATGATTGCTTCTGGTGCAGACGGCGCAAATGGTTGGGAAGACGGCGACTTCAACGTTGCACAATTTGCTGTTAAAGCTAAAGGTGTGATCGCTTCAGATAAAGAAGCAACGCTTTGGGCTGGTAAAACATACTACCAACGTAAAGATATCCACATCACTGACTTCTATTTCCTGAACACATCAGGTACTGGTGGTGGTATTGAAAACCTATCTATTGGCGACCAAAAGCTTTCTGTTGCGTTAATTCAAGATAATGGTTCACAAAATGTTGGTGATGGACAGCAAAGCCAAATGACATCTGATGCATCTAAAGCATATGCTGCGTGTAAAGGTGACAAGGCATGTGAGCTAGCTATCGAGAATGATCCTAATAACTTTGAAACTGTTGATAAGTATAAAGGTGAAAGCGTTAACGGTTATATTGCAGATGTTCGCTTGGCAAACATTGGCCTGTGGTCTGATGCGTCTCTAGAAGTTGCATTAGCTTACAACTTTGCGACTGAATCAAGTGGTCAAGATGTTCAAGCTGATGATGGCTTGATGGTTACTGGTATCATTCACCAAGGTATGGACAATGGTTTTAACCAAACTGTTCTTCAATACGGTACTAACGGTTACGGTGCTCAAATGTCTAGCTTCGGTGGTTCAGGCGCATGGTATGACCGCTCTGGCGCTCAAAATGACGCAACTGGTTACCGCTTGATCAACTGGGGTGTAATGAACCTTGGCGAATCTTGGGAAATGGGTCACCAACTAGCTTACCTAGCGGGTAGTGACATCGGCGGTAAAGATAGCAGTGGTAACTACAGTGGCCAAAACTTTGATATTGACCAGTACTCTGTTGTAGTTCGTCCAATGTACAAGTGGAACGACACAATGCGCACAGTATTTGAAGCTGGCTACAATGCTGGTGAGAAAATTTCTGATGGCGGCCTAGCGAAAGAAGATTTCGGTAACGCTAAATTCACGGTAGCTCAAGCTTGGGCTATGGGTGACAGCTTCTGGGCTCGTCCTGAAATCCGTGTTTACGGTTCTTACATCCTAGACACTGAAAATGACGATGCATTTGGTACAAGTGAAGATACTGAATACGTATTCGGTATTCAAGCAGAAGCTTGGTGGTAAACACTTAGCTTAACCAATCCTAAACTGTCCTAATTCATAGCCGGCTCGCGTCGGCTATTTTTTTAAGGAATGTACGATTAAGTGGATCGTTCCCTAGGTGAATAGTTTTCTTTGTGGTAATTAAAGTTAGTAAATTTCTTAAAAAAATAACAAAAAGGAAGGGTTATGTATTTTAAAGCTCTAATGTTGAGTGGCTGTGTTGCGTTGGCCGGTTGTCAATCTGCACAAGTAGTCGAGCAAGTGCAAGTGGCGCAGGCTGAACAAGTTAACTCTATTGCTGGACTTCAGTTTGCAGCAATGAAATTACCGAGTTCTGTAATTTTTGATGTTACGCCAGAAAGCCAATACCTGAACTACCAGTCGATTAATAGCCCTGTGGTTGCAGTTGAGCTTCCAGCGAATCGCGGCGAGTATTCATTAACAATTTCAAGTTTGATTGGAGATACAGCATTTGTCCCACGTGCAGTAATCTACGATAAAAATGGTAAAGAGTTAGAAAGCTACGGCCAAAGCGACTTTGAATATAAGAAGCCTAGAATGCACTTGGGTAATAGACTTGTTGCCGAAAAAGAGTTTTTCCCACCACGTACAGAAGACTCTGTTTTCTTAGTGGTTTACACTGATCAGCAAGAGATTGGTGGCTTTACTGATGTGATTCACCCAGCTCGTTTAGATGCGGAAGGCCGGGGTAATTATTTACCTGAGGTCAAAGATATTCCAATTCCAAATGCTAACGTTGGTAAGATAGAAGTTACTATTGATAAAGCGAGCTTCTTCTCGTTTGGTTCAAGCAGCGAATCTAACGCTAAACCAGCCGCTGCGACTAAGATCGATACGATTCAACCAGAAACACAAACTTACTACCATAATGCCATTCAAGCAGCAGTAGACGCAGACAATATTCCAAAAGCACTTAGCTTATTAGATGAAGCAAAAGCATTGGGTATTGAAGGCGCACAAGAAGCCTTTGTAAAAGCCGTCAATAAAAAATAGCTATAGACCCCCAACACTCGAAGCAGTTCTATATTATTACTAACTGCTTCGGGTGTTTACTCTTTCTATCTTATTAAATATTTAACACCCAAGCCAAAGACGCCAGCGGTTTCAATTCAATATTAAAATTGCCAACACTGTTCTTAATGTCCAACACTTGTTGCGCTATGCCTTCAATGTGTTCATTGAGTATGTAACGCCCATCAACTAATTTGAGTTTTTGAATGACGTCATGTGAAATCTCTAGGTGAATATTCTCGGTGGCATGTTGGTTGAAATTTGCAGCAACGATGGTCAGCTCTTGTTCGTTATAGCGCAGAAATGCGTAAACCGAATCACTCAAATTATTGCTCTGGTGTAAGTCTAGGTACAGCCCCATCATTGAAGAGTGCTCTAGCGAGAAGTTCATTACCTTTTGATAGAAGTGACGCAGTTGCTTTTCGTTATTGGTTAGTAACTCACCATCGAACGCACCATTATTCATCCACTTTTGGTGTTGTGGGACTCCGATGTAGTCAAATATGGAAGTTCGTGAGGGCTGTCCAAAGCCTGAATTCTCTGCACCGGGTTCTCCGACTTCTTGCCCAAAGTAGATCATGGTTGGAGAACTACTCAATAACGCGCTGACTAGCATCGCAGGCTTTGCGACATGTGGATTGCCAACGAACTCGGGAGAAGCGATGCGTTGCTCATCGTGATTGTCCAAGAAGTGCAGCATGTGATGTTCAATATCCATCATTTGATGTTGGATTTCAGGGATGATTGCCGTTGAAGCCTTGCCTTGCATGATGGCTTTGAGACCATCGTATAGGTCAACTTTGTCGTATAGATAGTCCATTTTGCCTAAGTGAATGTATTCGCGGTACAAGTCCGGCTGATACACCTCTGCCATCAGAAAGGCATCGTGGTTTTTCATCTTTATTGATGAGTTGAGGTAGCTCCAAAACTCAACAGGCACCATTTCAGCCATGTCGTAACGGAATCCATCAATGCCTTTGGCTAACCAAAACAATGTTATATCTCGAAATTTCACCCAAGAGCTAGGCACAGCGACCGATTCCCAGAATTGGTGATGCTCTCGGTAATCGCGTTGGGCATAGTCTTTGGGTAGCTCAGGGAAATCTTTTGAACCGTCAGGTCGCACACCGTAATTGATCTTCACGGTTTCATACCAATCGTCGAAATTAGGTTTAGCTAAGCGTGATCCATTGCCCGTCCATTTGGCTGGCGTTTCGATAAATGGGGAGCTTAGGCTAGGGTGCTGTTCACCACCTAGCGGCGTAAAGGCGGGCTTTATGTCTGGCAATTCAAAGGTGCTGTTGGGAATGTAGTAGAAGTTATTGTCTCTATGGTATTCCAGCGTTGTGTCATCTTGAGCGCCGAAGTCACTGACATCTTCTGGGTTGTTTAAGCCTTTATAATGACGCGCAACGTGATTCGGTACGATATCGATAATCACTTTTAAACCATTGTCGTGACTTCTTTTGATTAGTGCTTCGAACTCTTCCAAACGGCGATCAGGATTCTCAGCGAGGTCTGGATTGACTGAGTAGTAATCTTTTACCGCATAAGGTGATCCTGCACGGCCTTTTACCACGCTCGGGTGATCGTCTGAAATCCCGATGTGTTTGTAATCATTGATGATGGCGTGATGTGGCACTCCGGTATACCAAATATGAGTCATACCGAGTTTGCGGATTTCAGACAGCGCTTTGTCGGTAAAATCACTGAACTTACCGACGCCATTTTGCTCGATTGTGCCCCATGGAACATGTTGGGTGTTTTTATTGCCAAATAAACGCGTAAAAACTTGGTAGATGGCGTACTTTTGGTTGTACATATATAATTCCTTTAACTTCCATCATGTTATGTAGGGATGAAAGGGCTTGTTTATTCTTTGCAGGCTAACCGAATTACAATATGCCTTACTCATCCTTATCAAAATCTACAGGGCGTAACTGCCACAGTATGTGAGCTGTTGCCCAAAAGGAGTCATGTTGTCTTCATCTATTCAAATCGTTATCACCTATTTGGTTCTGGTGGCGGTATCTGTGTTGTTTGCGGAAAGTTCTAAAGCGCTGTTGGTGTGGTATTTGGTTATCGGTGTGGTGACGTTTTTTGTGTACGCGAAGGACAAGCGAGCAGCGACCAATGGCAATTGGCGTGTGCCAGAGAAAACCTTACACATCTTTTCAGTTGCTGGTGGCTGGTTAGGGGCGTTGATTGCTCAAGATAAGCTGCGTCATAAAACGCAAAAGCAGCCGTTCAGATCTATTTATTGGCTGACAGTGGCAATGAATGTTGCGGCGTTTGTGTGGACGTTAACCCCGAGCGGGCAGGCGATATTTGGGCGTTGGCTTAACGAGGTTATTGGATACTTGTAACGAAATTGATGGCTAGTAATCACTTACTAACCATCTTGGGGCAGCTATCTAGTTACAACATCGGAATCGTCGATGCTAGAAGCAAGCCCGCCATACCGTAGTTAAAGCTTTTGATACGGACGGGCGTTGTTAACCAGTGTTGCAGTTGCTTGCCTGCCGCTGTCCAGAAGGTCACAGAAGGCAAGTTGGCTAGCGTGAAGATACCTGCGATGATCGCAAGCTCCCACCATGAACTGCCGCTGCTATAGACTGAAATCGCCGTCAGTGCCATCGACCAACCTTTAGGGTTCACCCACTGAAAACTTGCCGCGCCGATGAAGGTCATTGGCTTATAAGCCTCGGTGCTTTTGGCTTTGCCGCTCAGTGCTATCTTAATTGCAAGGTACACGAGGTAAGCAAGGCTTAGGTATTTCAATATTTGGTGAGTAACCGGATAAGCGTTGAAAATGCCCATCAAGCCGAAACCAACCAGCAGCAACATGGCAGCAAACCCTAGAGCAATGCCAAGCATGTGCGGAATAGTGCGGGCAAAGCCAACATTTGCTCCTGATGTCATGAGCATGATGTTATTTGGACCTGGTGTGAAGGTCGAGACAAACGCAAACAAGGCAAGTGCGCTAAGTTGTTCCAAAGGCATTGTGATTCTCCAGCAGTAAAATGAACGAAGTGACTGACCGGTCATGACTTTCACGTGTTGAGAAACATAGTAGGTGGAAAGTGGGGCAATTATGTGCTTTTATTTCCTCTATTATCACTAAATGCACAATAATAAGTAGTTATGGATAGATTTGACGAAAGGATATTGCAAGAGCTTAAATTGGACGGCAGAATCTCCAACATTGAGCTTTCAGAACGGATTGGCTTGTCGGCTTCTGCGACCTTAAGACGCGTCCAGGATCTTGAGCGTAAAGGTATCATTCAAGGTTACCGAGCGGTTCTGGATAATGGGCTGATGGGGGGCGGTTTTATTGCTTATGTTTCGATTGGTTTATCAAGCCACAGCAAAGCGGCTCAGCTGGAGTTTGAACAGCACGTCAGTATGGAAAAAGAGGTGGTGGAGTGTCACAACATTACCGGTGCCAACGAGTATTTGCTAAGGGTAGAAACCAAAGACCTACCGGGCTATAAGAAGTTTCATGCCGATGTGCTTGGGGAATGTGCTCAGGTGCAATCTATTACGACTATGGTTGTGATGGACACCCCTAAAGACGAACGCTAGTCGAGTTTTATTTCAGGAGAGGCGCAGTGCCAAATACCAATCAGTTGTTATTGTTCTTAGATGTGGTTCAACAAGGGTCGTTTACCAAAGCGGCAACCTTGCACGATATGGACAACTCATCACTCTCTAAACAGATCAAAAAGCTCGAGCAAGATTTAGGTGTTCAGCTACTCAACCGCTCTACACGCTCGTTTTCGTTGACGTCGGCGGGAGAGGATATTCTCGCACAAACCTATGTGCTGAAAGACACCATCAATCAGATACAAGGCATTGCAGATTCATACCAGTCTGAACCCAAAGGTGTGCTACGAATTACTTCACCGATCTATTTTGGGCAGCAATACTTGCAACCTATCATCACTCAGTTCATGAGGAAGTACCCTGATGTTCAGATCGTTCTTTCTCTAGATGACAAAATCGCCAACATCATTGCCGGGCAGTTTGATATCGCGTTTCGTTTCAGTAAGCTCGTTGAATCGAACTTGATCGCGAAGAAGATTGCCGACAGTAACTTCATGTTGGTCGCATCAAACGATTTTGTGAAGGAGCACGGTGAACCGAAAACGCCACAAGATTTGCTCGCGCTACCTGCTGTGATTTATACCAATGGAGATATGACGGTTGATCATCTGCGTATCAGTGAAGAGCCGCATGGCGACACTTTTCAAAGCCTGACGATTCGTGGTAACTATAAGGTGAGTGATGTTCGCACCATGGTCTCTTGTGTGAAAGATGGCTTAGGATATGGCTTCCTTGATCAATCAAACCTGTATGCCTCAATGAAAGAGCTCGGCTTAGTCACTTTACTTCCTGATTACCCGATTTCGACGATTGATACTGCAATCTACGCTGTGTATCCGCATCGTAAACAGACCAAACTGGTCAAAGAGTTCATTACCACGGTTCAAGACTATATCGGCTCTCCGACGATTTGGGAAAAGATGCAGCAAGGTTAGCTGGATTGCTAATCGTTCAAACATAAAAAAGGAGCCAGAACGTCGAACGATCTGGCTCCTTTTTATTCCTCTGACTATAGCTGATTTACAATGTAAAGCTTAGCTATAGCTGGCGTGAACGGCTCATGCTCACTAATACCTATCAATGCTCATGAATCGCTTCTTTACCACTCGGATAGGCTTTGGTGCCCAGCACATGTCCATCAACTTCTTTGCCATAGTAGCCTTGGTGATTGTGGTATCGCTTAGCATTGCCAGCAACATCACCCTTGTATCTAGGATCTTGTGGGCGTTCATGACTATTCACAAATGCAGCCACATCCCAAGCATCTTGAATCGAAAGCTGCTGGCTCTTTCCAAGCGGCATGTTTTCATAGATAAAGTAGGCAGCGGTGTTCACGCGGTGCATACCCGCGCCCCAGTTATACGCGTTTTCGCCCCACAGTGGTGGGAAGTATGAACGGCCGTCTGATCCTTTAATACCTTCACCATTTTGACCATGGCAGGTTTGGCAGCTGGTTTGGTAAACCTTTTCACCACGCGCTATTGACGGCTCTTGTTCAGGGTTATCAATCTTAGGGTAGCCACGCCCTGCCAACTTACTACGATCATCGATTGGGTATTTGCTTAACAGCTCTTCAGGAAGAGGGAAGCTTTCTGCTTTACCACCGACTTGTAAGTCAGCATCGCTGATCTCAGGAACGGGTGTATCTTGCATGTCGTTCTTGTCTAAGATGCCGCCCATTGCCAGCCAGTATGAATAAGCCGTCAGTGCGACCATCTCTTTTGAACCCTCAGCCGGTGGCAGACCATTCATTGAGTAGGTGAAGCAACCTTGGATACGTTCTGCGTAGCTGTTTACCTTGTCATTCTTGGAACGATACGCAGGGTAGGCCATGTACGCACCCCAAAGAGGGGCAGCGTTAGGCTTCATGCCCGCTTGCATGTGGCAGTTGACACAGTTTTGCTCGTTGCCGACGAATGTACCACGCATCTGTTGTGAATCGACAAACAGGGAATAGCCCAGTTTTACTTTGTCACCAAATTCCCCATCAGGAATATCAACCAAGTCGCGTGGCACCAGATATTTGTTATCTTGAGGTTTCTCTACTGCTGGCAGTTCGGTTTGGCGATCGGGCAACTCAGCTTCGGCATAAGCGATTCCAGAGGAAAGGGTTGCGGTAATTAGAAGTAATGTTTTCATGCGAGCCCTTTAGTATCGGAAAGATGCGAAGTAGTAAGAGAGGTTTTTGATCTCATCGTCGGTCAACTTGCCGGCGATATTGCCCATCATGTTTAAATCATCACCCTTACGAGTGCCGTTTTTCCAAGCGTTGAGCTGAGTCTGAATGTAGTCGGCATGCTGGCTCGCTAGGCGTGGGAACTTGTCGACACCCATACCACTTGGCCCATGACAGGTTGCACAAGCTGGAATGTTTCGATTCCAATCGCCTTGGAATACAAGTTTACGATAGGGATTGTCGATATCGGCTTGTGAGCCGCGTTGTTCTAAATCGGTGAAGTCGTATGAAGATAATGAAGCGAAGTATTCTGCAACTTCACGACGAATCGCAGGATCAGAGACACCATCAGCCATGCCTTTCATGATCGCGCTTTGACGCTCACCACTTGAGAACAGAACAAGCTGATGTTCGAGGTAATCAGCATTGAGCCCTGCAAGCATCGGTGCGATGTTGGGCATGCCTTTCCCGTCGGCTTGGTGGCAACCGCTACAGGTTTCTGCGGCTTCTGGCATTGGATTAGGCGCTGCTTGTGCAAAACCGGATAAAGAAAGGCTTCCTAGAGCAGCGATGCAAAGCGTTAGAGTTTGAGTTTTTATGTTCAGCTTAATCATGAGGCGTCGCTATTGGTTGTAATGCACGCATTTTCGACATAATTGGTTGTTCGCGCTATTGTGGATTTCCACATTAATTCACTGGGAACTTGAGGTAAGTCTCACATTAATAACCTCAATCACCACAATGGTATTAGTGTGGATTTCGATAGGCGAATCCAACTACCGTTAACGAAGTGCAAGGGAACTGCCATGTTCGCCTCGGTGTGACTGCTTGTTAAGGCTCTTTTATGGCACCGATTGTATAAGCATAGACGCTTGATGGGGCTAGGAGAGAAACTTGCAGGGAAGTGATGTAAAGAATTGATGGTTGGGCGTTGAATAGCTTAAAAAGAAGAGCAACCTCGAATGGCGAAGTTGCTCTACTGTGCTCAGTCTTGATTTGACTGAAATAGGGGAGGTTTGAACGTCTAGACTTTGTAGATTTTAGCCGGAAGCGCTTGTCTTGCTGCTGCGCCCACAACCCAATCCAACATCACGCCTTTGCCTTCTCTGGTCGGGTCAATTAAGCCAATATCATTGATGTTAACGCCATCGTTCGACTTCATCTTCACAGGTTGTTGTGTATCACCGATCCAGTGCGCACGCTCACCGAGTTCTTTATGACCAAAGCCGTGTTCAAAGCCTAATGTACCGGGTTTGATGCCATCAATCACCATCGCCAACGCATGTGTGGTTGAGCTCGGTGTTTCAATAGCAAACACGTCACCGGTTTTGATACCCGCAGAAGAAGCGTCTTGCGGGTGGATGTAAACCGGATTTACTCCTTTAATCGATTCCAAGCGTGGTGACAAATTAGAGACCGCACTGTGAATATTGGACTTAAAGTTGGTTAGCGTAAATGGCCACTCTTTTGCTGGGAACTGCTCTGCCAAAGGTGTGCCATCTGCCAGCTTTTGTGGATACCATGTCGGGCAACCCATGTACTGCTCACCACTGATGGTGTTGCGAGAAGTACCGAGCTTTTCATTCCAAATAGCCAGTGGTTTGGTCCATTTGTACTTCATGGTTTCATTGGTGTAGGCATTAGTGGCGTCTTCAAAACGACCGCCACGCGCAAAGATATACGCTACTTTGAGCATCTCTTCGGGCTTGAGCGTTTTGTTCATCACAGGCACTAGGCGTTCTAGACCAGACCAAACAATATCTTCCGCGTCTACATTCGGCACGCCACCTTTTACGAACGCTAAGTTAGCAGCCGAGCGCAGGTAGAAGTCTTCAGCGCTATGAATACCGTGCCAGTTACCTTGATTGTCTTTGATTACGTTGTCGCCGAAGCCACCTAGGCCAAGCGTTTTCGCTAGATCAATAAAGAAGTTCTCTAGGTTGATGGCACGTCCGTCTTGAGTGCGTGAGGTTTTAGGTTCGACAATCGGCCAGCGAGCGGTGATCGCTTTAGTTGCAACGCCATGCCAAGGTGTTGCCATGCCCCAGCTTTCGTAGGTCACTGTGTCTGGCACGAGGTAATCCGATAACGCTGTGGTCTCATTGATGAAGGCATCGATAGACACGATCAAACCAAGCTGTTTTGGATCCTTAAGCTTTTCACCCAGCAAGTTGTCTAAACCCGGAACACCATAAAGTGGGTTCGCCATGTGGTTGATCCATGCCTTTGCTCGGTAAGGGTAGCCATCAATTGCAGCTGATAAGTGCTCAGTTAAAAGCGGTGCTGAGATTGGGTACCACGGCGCGCGCGTTGGGTAAGGTGATTCACCTGCGGCAACGCGACGCTTGTATTCGCTGGTTTTTTGATACGGGAACTTGCTGCGGGACAAGAACACACCTTGAGGCTTAGTCTTACCTTTAAACTTGGTAAAGTCGTAACGTGGGCCTGCAACCGAAGTTGGGTAGCCGCCCGCTTTCGCCATCGCACCGCCTTTCGCGTTGATGTTACCGATCAGCGCGTTCAGCATCAGAATAGAGAACGAGTTGTAGAAGCCGTTGGTGTGCATGTTGCCACCGTGAGTATCCACGACTGCTTTCGTACCGTAGCTGGTAAAGCGTTTTGCTAGCGCAATAATCTGGTCTTGTGGGATTTCACACTGCTCGCTGTAGTAAGCAAGGTCATATTTGAAGGCTTCTTCTTTCAATCTTTGTAGAGAAGATTTAACGCGAACAGTCTGACCATCGATTTCTACATCTTGATCGACGAACAGAGCCGCTTCATTCACCTGAATATGTGATGCCAAAAGTGACGTTGTCACATCTAGTGTGATAAATGCATCATCGTCAGATAGCGGTTCGCCCGTTTCTAGTAAACCCATATCCGATGCGCGAAGCATGCGTCCGTTTTGTGGGTGCGATTCATCACTGATCACAAGGTGTGAAGCATTACACCAGTGTGTGGTGCCTGCTTTTTTCATCGCTTGCGCACTTGGGCGAGACAAGAAGTCGTGATTGTAGCGTTGGTTTTCGATGATCCATTGGATCATGCCAAGAACTAATGCTGAATCGGTGCCCGGTTTGATCGGTAGCCAGTTATTGCGATCGCCCGCCGCAAGGCTTGACGATCCTGCTGGAAGGCTTGGTGTCACTATGGTGTAGCTGAGTTTTCCGTTGGTACGAGCCTCAGCCAATTGTCTTGCTTGACGCTTGAACGGGTTACCCGCTTGAGCCGGAGACATACCGATGAAAAGAATGAACTCTGCGTTGTTGAAATCTGGTTTTAAGTGCGAGAACTTGTCTAGATCGTTCATGATCGCACCTGAACCCGCACGGAACGCGTAACCACAGTAAGAGCCGTGGTGACCAAAGTTGCGTGTGCCGTAGCTGTTAAATGCAAAGCGCTTCAAGATGTCGTCACGGCCTTCATTTCCGGCATTAGTCACCAATAACTGGTTCGCTTTAGGACCATATTCAGGGTTGTTCGGATCAAGTAGTGTTTCGATATCGCGAATCGATCGTAAGCCTTCAACTTCGCCTTCACCGAACAAGTTACCACCCTCGGTGATCTCAGATATTAGCTGTTCGTAGCTGATCGGTTCCCACTTGCCTTCACCGCGTTTACCGACACGTTTCAGCGGTTGAGTGATTCGGTAAGGGCTGTTTTGAATCTCTAACATGCCGTTACCACGAGCGCAGGCTGTCGAGCGGTTATTGATTCCTGATTCACCAGACAAGCCAATATAGGCGTCTTTTACGGGGGTTTTGAACGGGATTTGCTGATCACTTGATAGCGGGTGGTATGGGTTACCTGAGATACGCAAGATCTCGTCGTTGCGATTATCGATACGTACACGCAAGCCACACAGTGTCCAGCAACCGAAACACATTGATGGTGCTACGCGTTGGTTTGGATTCGGCGAGATCTTACCTTGCTCATCGACACTGTATTCTGTCTCTAACGAATTACCGTGGTGGATGTGGTTGGTTTTCTTACCCGCGGTGCCATCGATAGCACCGTGAACCATGTGCTTTGTGGTTGTCGCATAACCAGCAGCAAAAGCTCCAACACCACCGGCAGCAAGGCCTGTTTTCAAAAATTGACGACGTTTGTTATCCATGATGATTCCTCAGACTACAAGCTATGTGAGCGGTTAAGTGGTGAAGGTGTATTTTGGTTTGGCTTCGATGTTGTCTTTGGTGCAGAACCAGTAGACACGATCTCAGAGGCGAACAACGCAAGTGCTAGCCAAAGGCCACAGATACCAACAATGCCGAGTAATCCTGCGCTACCCATCGGCAGTTCATAAGGGAATGCACCCACATCAAAACGGGGAATGGTTTGAACTTCCATCATGGTGACCCAACGTACCGCCCATGCTGAAACGATGGTCGCAAGCGCAACACAGATAATTCCTAGCTTACTTTGCGATAGGCGTTGTAGTGGCAGCACTAAGATCATGCACAGCAAAATGCTGGTGGTCATGATGCCTAAATTGATGCCCCAACCGTCGTTCTCATATAGGTTGAAGTGACCATGGTTAGATGCCCAAATCGATGTAAGAATGATGGCAAGACCACCCGTTAACGTAATGGTTCTTTGTACTAGAGCGAGGTCTGTTGGTTTTAAGTTTGGCTTGGCAGATGGCAACAAAGCCCAAATCAACAGCGTTAAGCCCGTTGCAGCAAAGAATGCGGTCGTAAACCAAAGCAGCGGAGAAGCCGGTTGATGCCAAAGCGGGCGGCTCGCCAAAATTGCAATCTCGGCACCTGTGTAAAGCGCGATACTTAAGCCTGATAACGCAGTTGCAGCGGCTAATGCAATCATCACTTTTTTCGATACCTGCCATTGGCCCAGTGTTAACCAAGACAGACGCTTTAGAAGTGGGTTTTCACTCTCTTTAAGCTGTGCGATGTCATCACGCAGGTAAACCCAAGCAGTCGCAACAGCCAGACCAGAAAACAAAGGTAGAAACAGAGAGCCTAATGACATCCATGACCAAGGTGTGATGTGAGCGTAGAAGTGCCACGCACGTCCGGGTTGGTGTAAGTCACCAGTGAGGGCTAATGGTCCAACAATCGCGCCAATGGCCATCACAAGCACAAGCGCTGAACGGAATTGGTGACTGGTAGAATTTTTGAATATCAGTGCAATCAAAAACAGAATAGCCGCCGCGTAAGCTGAACCTATGTAGAAGAAATACTGAACCGCCCACGGTAGCCAAGCGATCTCTTGAGCGGGAACTAACACCTCGGTGATATTCATGCTGTCTCTCCTTGTTTGCCTTGTGTCGCGATTGCCAAGTCTTGTTTGCTAGAGGATGAGTTATCAATGGCGGCTGGATCATAAATCGCAGGCTGACCTTCGATATGACTAACGAAACGCTCGTTCATGCCGATATAGAAAACATGAGGGTTGGTATTCTGCTCTGGCTTAAGCACCTTGATGTCGTCTTGGTTTTCATTGAGCAGACGGTTGATCTCGCTGTTTGGATCTTTAAGGTCGCCAATGACACGCGCGCCACCGACACAGGTTTCTACACAAGCAGGCAGTAAGCCGTCTTCAAGGCGGTGTGCACAGAAAGTACATTTGTCAGCGGTAAGGGTGTCGTTATTAATGAAGCGAGCATCGTAAGGGCAGGCTTGAACACAATAAGCACAGGCTACGCAGCGTTCGTTGTCGACCATCACTATCCCATCTTCACGCTGGAAGGTCGCTTGAACAGGACAAACCTTGATGCAGGGGGCGTTGTCACAGTGATTACATAGGCGAGGTAACATGAATGATTTCACGTCTTGCTGAGCAGTCGAACCATCATCAAGTGAGACTTCATACTGTTTTACTGTGGTTCTGAATTGGCCAATTGGTGCTTGGTTTTCAACGCTACAGCCAACAGTGCACGCCTGACAGCCAACGCACTTACGTAAATC
Source organism: Vibrio sp. 10N.261.46.A3 (assembly GCF_041472995.1). Taxonomy (NCBI): domain Bacteria; kingdom Pseudomonadati; phylum Pseudomonadota; class Gammaproteobacteria; order Vibrionales; family Vibrionaceae; genus Vibrio; species Vibrio sp. 10N.261.46.A3. Next base: position 111,367 of record NZ_JBFRRH010000009.1, read on the forward strand.
AATCGCCATGGCGTAGCGTTTACCTATTTCGCCTTTGCGGTCAGGTTGGTTGTTATTGCGAATGACTGTGCTTGCGACTGCGGTGTTGATTCCGGCAATGGGAATGAGCGCAGCACCAGCGGAAACCTTACCGAATTGGCTGAGAAACCGTCTTTTCAATGAGTCCATGTTGGTACCTATAAATGGGTATTCTATCTGTTGGGATCATTGTCAGATTTTGGGCGTACGCGGGGTATTGTGGATTTCCACATACCCAGATCAAAGTTGATCTAGAACAAATGTGGTTTTACCAATCTAGCTGTTATGCTTTGTTTAAAGGCTCTATTTAACGTGTCTTCAATGCGTTATTTGAGTGTGAACATGCCGTCAGTGTGGAGAAAGAGATTTTAGTGACAGTCCGAAACCTAATATCAATCGTTAGCCTTTGTTGGTTGAGCCTAACTGCAGGAATGTGTTTAGCCGCTCAAACGGAGCAAGAGATTACAACGACAAGCACTGTTGAGTCAGAACAGGTTATTGAGGTCGGTGTGCTGGCTATCCGAGGCAAGCTTTCTGCGCAGCAGCGCTGGCAGCCGACGATGGATTGGTTGTCGGAGCGCATTCCCGGCAAACACTTTGTTCTCAAGCCTTTCAACTTAGAAGAGATGGCTGATGCGGTAAAAGGTGTTGAGGTCGACTTTGTCATCACCAACCCGGGTCAGGCGGTACGATTGGGTCGTCAATATGACCTCTCTTGGATGGCGACTATGACCAGCCATAACTTCGAAGATCGAAGCATCAGCAATACTCGAAGTATTGGTTCTGCCTTGGTAGTGAGAAGAATGTCACCTTATATCTCTCTAGAACAATTGAGCGGTAAGCCGATTGCGGCAGTATCTGAAAATGCATTTGGCGGCTATCTAACAATGCGTTATCAAGTGATGCAACAAGGGCTTAATCCCAACCATTTTTTCTCTAACACCCAATTTTTAGGTTTCCCGATCGACGCCAGTTTGTATCAACTGCGTGAAGGACATATTGAAGCGGCTGTCGTACCAAGCTGTTTAGTTGAGAACATGATCAGTGAAGGTTTGCTGGTGGCGGGGCAATATCGAATTATCGAGAATCAAGCGCCAGAAGGATTCCGATGCCAAGTGTCTACGCCGTTATACCCCAACTGGTCGTTCGCCAAAACAGAGCGGGCTTCTTCGGCACTGGCCAAACAGATGAGTCAGGTGTTATTTGCGATGCCTAAGAGCAGTGCACCGGCAATTGCAGCGAATGCATCGGGTTGGACGTCACCGACAAGTTTGCTCTCGATAGACAAGCTTTATCAACAACTCGACATGCACCCACTGCAACAACCTTGGTGGAAAGAAGCGTTAATCTGGCTCAAGTACAATCAACAGTGGGCATGGGCGTTCTTTATTCTTGTGGTGTTACTGAATGCTTACCACTTTTGGCTGGAATACAAATTCAGCCGCAGCAAAAAGCAGTTAGAAGCGACGTTGCACAAGCTGAAAAGCAAGAGTGAACAGCTAGAACATTCACAACGTATCGCAGTGGTTGGTGAACTTGGAAGCAGCTTAGCACACGAGATCAATCAGCCTTTGGCAGCGATTCGTAACTATAGCGAAGGTGGTTTACTGCGGATTTCGAAGAACAAACCGCTCACTGATATAGAGCCTGTATTTGAGAAGATCCAGTCTCAAGTGGATCGTGCAGATGCAATCATCCAGCGCTTGAGAAACATGATCAAAAAACGCTCATCAGAGAAATCTCAGACCGATATCGAGCAGCTGCTTACAGACACCATTGAGTTACTGCAATTTCGATTACACAAGCACAAGATAACCATTGAACGTTATGCTGTGGGCAAACCTATCAAGTTAAATGTTGACCCTGTGGGTTTGCAACAGGTGATTGTAAACCTGATCAACAATGCAACGGACGCGTGTAGTGCACAGCTGCATCGCGAACAAAGCGCTACGTCTGATATTGATAACAAAAACAGTGAGCCGGCGACAATTAAAGTGATTACCGAGTATCAACCGGATAAAATAATGTTGTCGATTATCGATAACGGAACGGGCTTAGATTTCACTGAACAAGAAGTGACTCAAGCCTTTGTGAGCAGCAAAGAAAACGGCTTGGGGTTAGGGCTCGCGATTTGCCAAGATGTTATTGAAGATCACAGTGGTCAAATGACGATCACGTCACTTACTCCACATGGGTGTCATGTTGCGGTGACACTGCCTTTCTCTCTTTCAAATGATTCATAAGGAATCTTGTTATGTCTGAACTTCATCAAAGGCTTCCTGTCTATGTGGTTGATGACGATGAGTCGATGCGCGACTCGTTGGTGTTCCTATTAGAAGAGCATGATTTCACTGTGTCAGCTTTTGAAGATGGGCCCAGCTTTTTGGACTCGGTGGATTTGAGTGCACCGGGTTGTGTGGTATTAGACAGCCGAATGCCAGAGATGAGAGGGCAGCAAGTTCATGAGTTGATGGTGAAAGCGCAGAGTCCACTGTCGGTGATTTATCTGACGGGTCACGGTGATGTGCCAATGGCGGTTGAAGCCTTACAAGCCGGCGCGGTGAATTTCTTTCAAAAGCCTGTTAAAGGTAATGAGTTAGCTGAGGCGATCAAACAAGGTTTGGACGCTTCTGAAAAGCACTTACACCTGAACGTGTATCGCCAAGCGTACGCGTCGTTAACCGAGCGTGAGATAGACATCCTCAAACAAATTATCGACGGTAAGCGTAACCAGAAAATAGCCGATGAATTGTGCATTGCAATGAGAACTGTGGAAGTACACCGAGCGAGTTTGATGAAGAAGTTTTCTGCGAAAACGGTCGCTGAGTTGGCATACATTTATGGGCAGCTTACCTAACCATAAATGTAAGAGATAGAGAGTGGAAAATCATTCCCTTTACTACTGATTTTCTAATGAGTGGTGGTCTTCATAAGTCATCGATATTGAAGCAAGATCACATCATTTATGGCGTGCATACGGATAGGTCTAAGTAGACTTTTTATCGTTATGTATTCCTGAGATACTGAACTGAGTTCATTTTAGGGCGGAACGTTTTAATAACGGCGCTTTTCCCTTTAATTCGAAACATTCACTATAGGTTGATAACTCCTCGATACTGAGGCTGATATCAGCCGAGTTAGGTTAAAATATTTTATGAGTACAATGGGAATCGCAATTGGTGCGACGGCTCTTTCGTTAATACTTGTCGCCGTGTGGCTGATCTCTTTATCGCTAAGAAAGCAGCGCTTGGAACAAGAACGTAAGGCTCGTGCTGTCGCTTACCGAAAAGCGATTGAAAAAGCGCGCATACAAGAGCAGAAAGAGCGTCACTTCAAAGCCGAAACCGGTCATGTACCGTCGATTCTGTATTTGGCAAAAGAAGCAGAACGTAACAATATTAAGGAAGCTCTGTATTGGTACGACAAAGCGGCGCAACTCGATAATGTCAATGGCATGTACGGCATTGTACGCCTAAGCATGAAGCGCAAAGAAGACCTCATTTTAAGAGAGAAAGCCAACTTTTGGCAGTTAGCAATCTCTGCTTTAGACAATGACGTATCGGCGAAATTCGAGATGGGCAAAGCGCTCGTCTTTGGTCGTGGAACCGATAAGAACATCCCTAAGGGTTATACCTATATTGAAGAGTCTGCGGCTGGTGGTAATACCGAAGCGATGCTGTTTATCGGTGACTGGTGTCTCGATAAAGAAAACCCAGACTACTCAGCTGAGAGTTCTGTCGAGTGGTACCAAAAGGCCGCTGAAAAAAACAACCTAGACGGCAAGATCAAACTCGGTATGAGTTACTTGAACGGTGTGGGTGTTGAGCCTAACCATGGTGAGGCTGTTTACTGGTTTGAGACAGCCGCAGAAAAGAACAGTGCAGAAGCGATGTTTAGAGCAGGCGAAGCTTGGATCGACCATGGTGAACACGGCAACGCCATCGCGTATATCTGGTTATTCCTATCAGCTCATTTTGGTTACTCAGAAGCCAAACATTTGAGAGATAAAGTAGGCGGGGAGCTTGGTGTGGATGCAGTCGTGGGCTTACAGGCTCTGACTAAGCCGATAATGACTAAGCTGACCCAAGAAGCAATCACTAAGCACTCAATCATTAAAGCGCTCAACAAGCTCTACAAGCGCAATATACCGATTCCTAAGAAAGTAAAAGAAGCGTCTGATGAAGAAGGTGAGGCGCTAAATGTAGATGCGAGCCATTTAGAGACTCAAACGGTGAGTGCTCAAGATACGAATGTTGATTACAGCCAGCAACCTAATACCGAGCAAGCATCAACAGAGATACAAACGACACCAAATAGTGATCCTCTAGATTTCAGTCAGTCTAACTGGAACAGAAACCAGTAAATTGAACTCATTGGTTGTGTACGGTTGATAGGTCGTTTTAGCTCTAATCGAGAAACTCAAGACAACAAAAAGGGAAGCTGATGCTTCCCTTTTTATTTATCTGCTATTTACTTTTAGAGCTTAGAGCTTAGAGCTTAGAGCTTAGAGTGAAAGCCGAATACCTAAGAGCTTATTAAGCTTTGTTTTGCTCAGCTTTACATACAGCCGCAGTGAACACGACGTCTGTCGAGCTGTTCAGCGCTGTTTCAGCTGAATCTTGAATCACACCAATAATGAAACCAACCGCTACAACCTGCATCGCTACATCGTTAGAAATACCGAATAGGCCACACGCTAGTGGGATAAGCAGCAGTGAACCGCCAGCAACACCCGATGCGCCACATGCTGAAATTGCAGCAACAAGGCTTAGTAGAATCGCAGTGAAGATATCAATCTCAATACCCATTGTGTGTACAGCAGCAAGTGTTAACACAGTGATGGTAATTGCAGCACCCGCCATGTTGATCGTTGCGCCTAGAGGGATAGATACAGAGTAAGTATCTTCGTCTAGGTTTAGCTTCTTACAAAGGTTCATGTTCACTGGGATGTTTGCAGCACTTGAACGAGTGAAGAATGCCGTTACACCAGATTCACGAATACATTGCAGTACAAGTGGGTATGGGTTCTGTTTTGTTTTTGCAAATACAAGCAGTGGGTTAACCACAAGTGCAATGATCAGCATTGAGCTTAGTAGAACCGCTAGCAGTTGACCGTAGCTTGCTAGTGCATCGAAGCCCGTTGTTGCGAATGTTGTCGAAACAAGACCAAAGATACCAAATGGTGCAAGACGGATAATGAAGCGAACAATGTGTGAAACACTGTGGCTAAGGTCTTCGAAAACCGCTTTGGTTGTTGCAGATGCGTGGTGCAGTGCAAGACCAAGACCGATTGCCCAAGCAAGAATACCGATGTAGTTCGCGTTCATTAGTGCGCTAACTGGGTTATCTACAAGCTTGAATAGAAGGGTATGAAGAACTTCCGCGATACCTTGAGGAGGGTTAGCACCTTCAGCGCCAGCAACCAGTGTCAAAGTGGTTGGGAACATGAAGCTCAGTACTACAGCAGTCAGTGCAGCAGAGAACGTACCAATCAGGTAAAGCACAATGATTGGACGCATATGAGTATGCTGACCTTTCTTTTGGTTTGCGATAGAAGCTGCAACAAGAATGAATACTAAAATTGGGGCAACAGCTTTCAGAGCACCAACAAACAGACTACCTAGTAGGCCTGCATCTTGAGCTGCTGAAGGAGAAACCATGGCGAGAACGACACCGAAAACAATACCAGCAAGGATCTGTAGAACGAGATTTCCACGAGCGATGCGGGCGAGCATGTTGTGATTTTGCATAAAATACCTGCAATTGTTAATTTATTATAGTGATGTATCTTTTTATAAAGTTGTACCAAATCCGACTATACACTAGTGGAATGGGCGGTCATATTAGCGGGATCTAAGAGGGTGTCTAGGAATAGTTTACTTTTAGGGTGATTGTTTGCGCTACGTGGTGTTTTTAGAGCTAAATGTTAAATTAATGTATTTTGATTGAGCTATAAATCTGCAGAATGACATTTAATAGACTCAATATACTGTAAATTTGGAAATGTAAACGGCTATTGGTAAGAACATTGTGTGCATAAATAGTCACACCAAGACCAAATTGAAACAAAAAAAACCACGTGTTTAACACTATGGGGCTAAGCTTGTCTCAAATACAGCTTATAGTCGTTAACTTAAAGGTTTAGTCAGAAGCTTTTTTTAGATTTCGACTTTCTGATTGAACGGTTCTGTACATCTTCGAAAGTTGCTTACTGTTAGCACGTTGCTCTGCCAATGAGGCTCCATTTCTGGCTTGCTCTCGCAATAGCTTTTGATAGTTATTAAATCGTCTTTCAGACAACTCACCACTCTCAATGGCTTTGCGTATTTTGCATCCAGGCTCTGATTCATGATGGCAATCAGAGAAACGACAGTGCATAGCTAACTCTTCGACATCAGAAAAGGTTTCACTCACGCCTTCGGCGCAGTCTGCAAGTTGCAACTCTCGCATTCCTGGCGTATCAAGCAGTAAGCCGCCCGATGTTAGCAAGTGAAGCGAGCGTGATGTGGTTGTATGACGGCCTTTACTGTCGTCTTCGCGAATACCACCCGTGGCTTGTTGAGTTTCACCGAGCAATGAGTTTACTAACGTAGATTTGCCTACACCAGATGAGCCCATCAAAGCGACGGTTTTACCTGTTTTACACCAAGGTGACAAGACTTGAGTTGAGTCTTGATCTAGGCTGTTTACCGCTTCGATCATCAGCATAGAATCTAAGCTTTGCACTTGTTGTACTTTGTCTTCGTAGTCGTCACATAAGTCTTTCTTGGTGAGTACGATAACCGCTTCAACCTGTGCTTCATTGGCGAGCGCTAGGTAGCGTTCGATACGGCTTAGATTAAAGTCATTGTTTAACGAAACCACGATAAAAACCGTGTCGATGTTGGCTGAGATATATTGTTCTGCGACGCGACTGCCAGCTGCTTTACGGCTGAAGAGCGATTGACGTTCGAGCAAACGGTCGAATTGCAGCTCAGAGTTCAGGATTACTCAGTCGCCAACCGTCATTGCGGGTTGGTTTTGATGGATAGGCAGAACGATTTCGCCTTGTCCTGACGCCAGTGTATAGCCGCTGCGATGGTGCGCGGTAATACGAGCAATGACGGAATGGTCATAGTCTTCGAGTGTCAGTTGTTGTTGGAATACAGGTTGCCATCTAAGTTGTTGAAGTGACATTGGATGAGAAAATGCGTTTTGTGAATTCATGTTTATTTACCCAGACGTGCGAGCTTTCTTTTCTTGTGAGAGCGTTAAAGTTAACATCTTGTGAGATCTCAGGTTGTTGACGAGACCAAAAAGCGTTGATGAGATAAAAGCATCGAGACGTCAAAAATGTTTTGAGTTTGGGTCGAATTCAAATAGATAGGACCCCGGATTTAGTTATGCGTTGTTAGGCATGCAGGTATTGATCACTTACAGATCAATAGTAAACCGGGTAAAAGTGTGCGGTAGCCAGTCGATGGCTTAAGTTGGTCGTTCGAGATTAAAGTTTGCTTAACCAAACAAATTAACGCGTTACTTTTACTGCCAGTTTTAGTGTTTTCATTACAATCATCTTCTCTTCTCCTTGGTTATTAATGTGGTCAGGCTTTGAATAAAAAGCGAGCTCAGTTTAGCAAAAAGCCACGATGGCGAGAAGTCATCGTGGCTTAATTTATTTCATTGATTGTGAATCCGATTAGTGATGATCGTGATTCATCTTTTTCATGCCACTCATTACTTTCTTAACTGGCGCTTCAAAGATTTGCGTTTCACCGTTAGCGAAAGTCAGAGTCATCTCGATCTGTTCACCTTCTTTTAGACCATCTTTTAGGTCGAACAACATAATGTGCAGGCTGCCTGGTTTAAGTACCGCTTCACCATTCGCAGGGATTGTGATCTCTTGAACTTGGCGCATCTTCATTACGTCGCCATCAACGATAACATCATGAAGCTCTACCTTGCCTGCTGCGGGTGTAGTTGCAGAAACGATAGCGCGATCTTTATCGCTGTGGTTCATCAGAGTCGTGAATACAGCGCTGTTCACTGCTGAAGGCGGTGTTGCACGAGCGTACGCGTCGTGAACCATAATGTCGCTACTAGCCTGAGCAAAAGGGGTGAGCAATAAGCCTGCTAGAGCAAGTGCTTTTAACTTCATGTTGTTGTCCTTAATTTTTATGTTTTTGGTCTGGGACCTGACTTTTTGTTCGAACTTTATTAGTTAAGTTCTTTGTTTTTACGTTTTACTGCGTCAGCTTGTTGATAGCCTCAACAATTGGTGCTGGCGTTAACGTATGCGGCACTTTAGTAATCAAGGTGCCGTCGGGCTTTAAAAAATAGAAATATGAGCTGTGGTCAAGGGTGTATTCCAACTCTGAACCTTCCAGCTCGGTCTTTCTGAAAATAACACCGTAGTTGTGTGCAAGCGTGGTTGTCACATCTAACGGACCACTTAATCCTTCCATCATTGGGTGGAAGTATTGTGCGTATTCGTATGAGGCTTCTGCTGCATCACGCTCAGGGTCTAGAGAGACAAACATCGGGCGAATCTTGGCTTTTGCTTCATCAGAAACTTGGTTAAGAGCTCCGGCTAACATCGCTAGAGAAGTCGGGCACACATCTGGGCAACGTGTGAAACCGAAGTAAACGATACGAATTCTGTCATCGGTTTGGTCAAAGATTTCGGTTGGCTGGTTATCTTTGCCGAAAAGGGTTGTTGCAGAGAATTCTTGTTTTGCAGCGTGTTGTTCTTGAACTTCGTTTTGCCCATCAAGATAACTTTTAACGCCAAAGCCAAGGACAAAAGCGACAACCAATGCTAACGACCAATTTCTACTCATCTTGCCATCCTTATTGCCGGATTTACAGTATCGACACCATCAGTGAGCTCACCGATCCATGTCATCTTGTCTAAAGTACATACAGGTAAAATTACATCACCTTCATAGGTATTATTGCCCATGTTTTTTAATTGAAAACGTGCCGAGCCCATTTCCATCTCTAAACCTGTAAGCGACAGCATTAATGTGTCAGAGGCTGCACCTTCCCAAACTACCTTTATCTTTGTGGGTAGAAGAGGCTGCGCGGTTTCTCGGTCAAGCGACATTGAAATGGATTCCTGCTCACACGATGTGGTTGAAAGCATGCAGTAATCATCCAAGTTGACGTCGGCAGTTGAATGCTCCATCGCTGATTTAAACTGCTGAATTGCTTGCGGCCCATAAAAGCCTGCCACGAGAGCGATCCCAACAGCAGCAACCTTTAATGCAGAGTGCATGTCGTGTTCTCATCTAATTTTATAAGAGCGGCGATGTTATCATACCCCTCAATACGTGCTTGTATCAAAAAGCAATTTTGTGCGTATGGTAGAACTAAAAAAGCGAAGCCATTGGCTTCGCTTTTGTCTGTTTAATAGATATGTGAGCTTAGTATTTCTAAGTTCTATCTATTCTGAACATGTTCCAGAAATACGTTGAATGATTAGTCAGCGTTACGCTCTGCGAACTTCTCCAGGCCTAAAACCAATGCAATCGCAGCAAACATCATCACAATCGCCATGACCAACTGAGAAGGCTGAGAGGTTACCGCTTCAAAATCAAACGGTGATAGGTTTTCTTGAATCAGAGGAACTTGTTCACCTTTTGAGTTTGTGCGCCAGCTGATGGTCTCTTTCCAAGGCCAGATCTTAGGCAGCGTACCGATCATCAAACCGGTTAAGAACACTAATGTGAAATCACGGAATGAACGCAATAGCCAAGACAGTACGTGTGAGAAAGTCAGCAGTCCGATCACACAGCCCGCAAGGAATAGCGCAAGTACATCGACTTGAAATGATTTAACGGCGCCAAGCACGGGGCCATACATGCCAATCAGGAGCAGAATAAAGCTGCCTGAAATACCGGGTAAAATCATCGCGCAGATAGCAATCGCACCCGCAATCAATACGTTGATGCTGGTTGGCTCCATTTGCAGCGGTTTAAGCACGGTAATGCTATAAGCGAAAGCAACGCCAAGCAGTAAAAACACGAATCGAATCATATCGCGCTTCTCTACTTGCTTAAGAATATGGAAAACCGACACCAAGATCAGGCCGAAGAAGAAAGACCACAGTGGAACAGGGTGAGTGACCAATAACCAAGAAATCAGTTTTGCAAATGTCGCAATGCTCGTGAATACGCCTGCGAACAATGAAATTAGGAAGAAACCATTGATGTGGTTAAACGCGGCTTTGAAGCCTTCGCGTTTCCATAAGCCAAGTACGCTAGGGTTAATTCTGCGAATGCTTTCTAGCAGCGTATCGTAGATACCAGTGATGAATGCGATGGTTCCTCCCGACACGCCAGGAACAACGTCTGCTGCGCCCATAGCCATGCCTTTGAAAAAAGTACTTAAGTAGTTCATTGCTTCATAGAGTTGAGGATGATTTTGTGCAGTATACAAACTTTAGTGTAAAAAAAGTATGAATATGCTTTTGGGGAAAGGCTTTTATTACTCTATTAATTGTAACGCAATAAGTTGAAGTGAATATTTGCCTAACATTTAGATAACAACCACTTAGTGATTTGTCATTAAGAGCAGAGATGAAACTGATCTCTTATCGATATTGCATCTTGGTTGCATTATGCAAATGCACTTTGCAATTCGCATGATAAATTCATGGTTTTTATGCGATGCAGGGCTTATAAAACGTCGAATAAAAGTTGGCACGCTAACTGCATTATATACATTGACCCTTCTTAAGCCGAGGGTCACCTAGCCAACTGACGTTGTTAGTGAACTTATGATTTGTTCACAAATATATAGAGCCAATCGCGATTATTGCGGTTGGCTATTTTTTTGTCTGTCGTTTGGTGATTGTCTTTTTTCTTTTCCAGTTCCTACATGTTTAAGCTGTAAACTTCAGATGAAAAAAAAGCCAGCCACCATCGGTGACTAGCTTATGTTTTTCTCGAATCTCGAATCTCGA